>JAPLER010000208.1:4282-10000 GCA_026391115.1 Bacteroidota bacterium
GTTTGGGATGCACAAGGCAACTCTAATGTAAACCCTAACACACCACAAAATGGCATTATCAATTCCAATACAAGTAAACCATTGTGTCTAGGTACAATAGTAAAAGATGGTAGAACATTCTATATATATCAATCTCCTGTTCAATATACTTTTAGCGATGATGGTGCTTACAAAATAAAAGTTACTTTCAATGGTACATTTGTTAGCGATTGTGGTGGATTTGATGTTAAATATATCAATGTAATTGTAGGTCACGATGACATATCAATAAACTATGATAGGGTTCCTGTGAATGATTGTTTTAGTAAAACAATTAAATTAATTGACAATTCAACTGGTTTTGCTGGTACTACTATCAAAACATACATTTGGGATTATGGCGATAATACTAAAAAGGATACCATACAATCTACACAAACTGGTTTCCCTTATCCTACCCCTAATAGTCATACATATCCAAACAATACAATTTATTATATAAAATTAACAACAATAAATAGTATTGGTGGTGTTACTACAGATAGTTTGAAAGTAGATTTAAGTTTGCTAACAGCCCCAACCTTTACTATTTCAAAAGATAGCACTTGTCCTAATGCAGCTATTGTGTTTACACCACTTACATCAACTGGTGCAGACAAATGGTTTTGGGATTATGGCGATGGAAGTCCTATAGATTCTACTACAACACAAACTCTTGTATCTCATAGCTATACTGTAGAAGGAATACAAACTGTATCTCATTGGATAAAAAATAGTGCAGGTTGCCCAAGCAGTTTTACAAAAGATACAGTGTTTGTATTTCATAAACCAGTTGCAAACTTTTTACCCCCAAGTGGCGTTTGCTTACCTGGTACAACATTATTTACTAATACAAGTGATACCACACTTGGTGCTAGTTCATTGCCTTACACCTATCATTGGGATTTTGGTGTAGCTGCTTTAACGAATGACACTAGTAACATTAAAAACGGCACATATGCTTATACAAACCCTCCTGGGCCAGGTGGATATATTGTTAAGCTTACAGCAATGTCTAAATATGGTTGTATAAGCGATACTTC
This sequence comes from Bacteroidota bacterium, assembly GCA_026391115.1. Lineage (GTDB taxonomy): Bacteria > Bacteroidota > Bacteroidia > Chitinophagales > Chitinophagaceae > CAIVPM01. Next base: position 5,344 of record JAPLER010000208.1, read on the forward strand.
TCAAAAAACTATTACAAATGTTTATGGAAAACCGACAGCTATTGTTGCAAACACTTCTAGTAAAAAAGTATGTGCTGGCAGTACAGCCAATTTCTTTGATGGTAGCACAGCTGTAGGTCAAACTATAAATAGTTGGTATTGGAATTTTGGCGATGGTGGTATTGCTGTGTCTCAAAATCCTACTTACAGCGGTTATACAAACAATTTATTATACAATGTTAAACTAGTAGTAGGTACTGATAAAGGTTGTATAAGTGATACTGCAATCTGGACAATTAAAGTAAATCCTAAACCGAAAGCTGCAACCATTTTACCTAGCAGTTGCATTACAAGTGGTTCTTTACTTTTCCAAGATAATAGTACTCTAGCTGTTGACGACAGTGTACAAACTCCTTATACCTGGACTTGGAATTTTGGTGATGGTCCTGCTATTTACACCACAAAAGATTCTACACATACTTATTCAGCAATTGGCACTTATTACATTACACATAGCATTACAACAAGTAATGGTTGTACTGATACTCGTAAAGATACATTTACAATAAGCGGTAGTAAACCACTTCCTAAATATGATATCCCAAATGCAGGTCAAATGTGTAACAATCAAACGCTGTATTTAAGAGATTCTTCTACCATAGCAATAGGAACGATTAAAAAAGTAGAAATCTATTGGGATTATTATAACGTACTTGGATTGAGTATTCCTGTTTTTACTGACAATAGTCCTCAAAATGGTGTTGGCAATGTAACTACAAAGGTTTATCCATATAAATATCCAACTTCTTCTATAGGCAAAAATGGCATTAAGGTTTTTGTTTTCACTTATAATGATAACAATTGTTATTCTATTGATAGTATTACTGTAAATACCTACGGTTCCCCTAAAGCAATCTTTGATACCATCAAAGGAATTTGTCTTAATACTACCCCTAAATTAATCAAACTAGCACGCGATAGCAGTGGTAAGTTCGATAATTTAGCAGTGGCTTTCAAACCAGTTTACAGTGGTAATGGTGTTTATAATGATTCAATGTTCAATCCATCTGTTGCAGGTGTTGGTACTCATTTAATTAAAGTGTTATACGAAAGTAAAATTCCATTCTTTAATCATTGTAAAGACAGTACATATGCTCCTATTACAGTTTGGGGTTTACCACAACCTGCAATTCAAGTAAGTAATCCAACTTGCGAAAAAAATAAAATTACATTTACCGATAAAACACCTGCCGTTACTGGTAGTGGTAATATCACTGGTTGGACTTGGCATTTTGGAGAACCAAGTAGTGGTGCAAATGATTCATCAAAAGTTAATCCTGCCAATCATGCTTATGCTGGTGCTGGTTCTTATAATGTAACTCTTACTGCAACAAGTGATAGTGGTTGTGTAGGTACAATGGCAACACCATTGTTAGTAAATGTAAGCCCACTACCTAAAGTAAGCTTTACACCTCCATCAGGTACTTGCCCAGGTTCTCCAAGTTATTTTACATCTACTTCAACAATTTCAGATACATCTAAATTAAGTTACTTATGGAATTTTGGCGAGCCTTCAAGCGGTGCCAATAATACTTCAACTGCAAATCCTGCTGGTCATACTTATGGAGCAGGTGGCCCAACGGATTCTATTAGACTTGTAGTATACAGTACAAATGGATGTTCAGATTCTCTTATTACCAAATTAGGTTCATTACCTACACTTCCTATTATTGTACCTAGTTATAAAATTGATGGTGTGTTATGGGATACTAATATTGTTAAAAAAGTATGTTTAGGCACAGCAATCAATTTTGCAACTGCGTTTAAAGCCAATGATTATAGTTGGGTGTTTGGAGACTCTGCAGGTATTATTAATAAAGGAACTACTGTAGCTCATACCTACCCAGCAACCAATAGCTATACTGGTAGCTTTACTACAATTGATAGTAATGGTTGCCAAACAAGAGCAGTACCTATTAAAGTAGAAATTGTAGGCTTGCCAAATGTAGATTTTACAATGAGTAACCCAACCTGCGAAAAAAATAGTATTGCATTTACCAATAGTACTACTCCAGGTGTAGGGGCAACAAGTATTACATCTTGGTTATGGAATTTTGGAGACCCACTAAGCGGTGCTAATGACTCTTCAAAAATTAAAGACCCAAGCCATACTTATGCAAGCTATGCCAGTTATAATGTAAGCTTAACAGCTACTAATGATAATGGTTGTAAAGCTATTATTACTGCTCCTAAAGTTGTTAATGTACATCCTTTACCTAAGGTTGTATTTACCAATGCAAATGGTATTTGTGCAGGTAGTGCATTAAACTTTACAGACAACTCAACTATTGCAGATGGTACAGAAGCACAGTTTAATTATGCCTGGACTTTTGGTGATGGAGCTACAACTTCTGGTATAGGCAATGCAGGCACATCTCATACCTACACAGCCACTCCAGCAGATAGTATTAGACTAATAATAACTAGTAAAGATGGTTGTAAAGATTCTTTAGTAAAAAAATTATCTGCAACAATTTTCCCTAAACAAAGTATTAAAATGAGTGCAAACAATGTAGCTTATAATGCAGCTACAGATACTGTAAAAGTTTGTTTGGGCAATGTCATCAACTTTAAAAATACCAACTTGCCTAATCCTACCAAAACATATTGGGACTTAGGCAACCCAACTGGTGTTGTTGTAAATGGCAGCATACAAAGTTACACCTACCCTGCTGCTCAAATGTATTATGGTATGCACTATGCCGATGATGATAATAATTGCAGAACAGATACTATAAACTTTAAAGTATTAATATGGAGTTTACCAACAGTTGCTTTTGATACTGCTTTAATCAAATGCGAAAAATCTGCTACAGTATTTACAGATAAATCTGTTGCTAATTATGGTAGTATTGTATTTTGGTTATGGAATTTTGGAGACCTAGCAAGTGGTGCAAATAATTCTTCAATCATCAACCCTGCACCACACACCTATAACACTTATGGTAGCTACGATGTAACACTAAAAGTAACTACTAGCAATGGTTGTAGTGCAACTTTAAACCCTGCGAAAAAAATAATGGTGAACCCTAAACCTAAGGCAAATTTTGTGATGCAGGATACCACCTGCTTACCTAATGCTACTACGTTTACATCCACCTCTACCATTGCGGATGGCACAACACCTGTTGGGCATTTATGGAATTTTGGAGACCCAGCAAGTGGATTAAACAATAGTAGTATTTCTAATCCTACTTCGCATATTTACTCTAGCGTGTCTAATTACAATGTGCAGTTAATTGTTGTAAGTGCACTTGGTTGTGCAGACACAACAACACCACCTAAACAGCTTAAATCAACTAGTTTACACAATGCACCTATTGCTTTATATACTGTAAATACATTAAGCCACGATACACCGAGAGTCTGCGTAGAAACACCAATTATATTTAAAGATGCAAGTAATAATGTTAAAACCAGCTATTGGGTTTGGGGAGATAATGGTGCTACTATTGAATTAGGCACATTACCTGCTCCACAATTTGGTAGCACAGTTGCTGGCACTTATTATGGTCAACATTATATAGATGATAATTGGGGTTGTAGAAGTCAACCAACACCTATTGTTACCATTATAGATGCTTACCCTACAGTACAAGGTGGTACAAAATATGTTTTACCAAATACACCAAATTTGTTAAATCCTACTATTACCAATGCTGCAAATGTTATTTGGAAAGTAACCAGTCCTATTGGGTCATTGTTTGATTACTTGGATGACAACACATCTGAAACACCTATTTGTACACCACCAACTGATATTACTTATTTAATAACAGCTACAAGCGAGTTTGGTTGTCCGGATACAGCTTCTTACTATGTTAAGTTATTAAAAAAACCGCAAATACCTACAGCATTTAGCCCTAATGGAGATGGTATTAATGACTTTTGGATAATTGATAATTTAAAAGAATATCCTGGTGCTACTGTGCAGGTGTTTGATAGATATGGACAGGTAGTGTTAAATAAGTTTGGATATAGCTCTCCTTGGAATGGTAAAAAAGCTGGTAATGGTGAGGACTTACCAATTGGTGTTTATTATTATATTATTAAACCAGGATTGGGTTTACCATTGATGACAGGCTATGTAACCATTTTAAGATAAAATCTAAAATTAAAATGCATTTGGAAGTTTCGTTTATACGGCTACATTTGCAAAAATTTAAAAAACTATGTTTTGGACACTTGAACTTGCTAGTTATTTAGAAGAAGCACCTTGGCCAGCAACCAAAGACGAGTTGATTGACTACGCTATCAGAAGCGGTGCTCCTATTGAGGTTGTAGAAAATTTACAGGAATTAGACGATGAAGGAGAAATTTATGAAAGCATCGAAGACATTTGGCCAGATTATCCAAGCCAGGATGACTTTATGTTTAATGAAGAAGAATATTAAAATTAAGAATTAAGTTTTTTACAATACAAGTAAAAGAGAGCCATTCGAATTGAGTGGCTCTCTTTTTTGTATGTAATACCAGTTTGAACTTCCAAATAAAAAGTGGACAAAATTTTCAAGAGCTTTAAGCTACATTTTTTAAATTGTTATTAAATAATTGATTGTATTCTTTTATGTTTAAATTGTTTAAGTATGAATGCCTTCTTTTGATATTGTAAAATGTT
>JAPLER010000247.1 GCA_026391115.1 Bacteroidota bacterium
CTGCGCGCCCGCGCCAAACCGCGCGCGCATTTGGACGGAAACCGCTGCCGCAACGCCACCGACGCCGCCTTGGATGAACACATGCGTGGGTGCTTCGCCGATTTGATCCGCAGCCTCATCCGCCATCAGCCGATAGCCCTGCATCACATCGCGCGGCACTTCTGTGTAGCCGGGGTCTGAAGTGTCGGAGACAACAAACCAAGAATTCGCCTCCGCCTGCTTCTGCGCTTCACGCACGGCGTCATCATAATTGCCCGGCACCACGCGAATTGCCGCGCCATATTTCGCGATGGCGTCGCGCCGGCCTTGGCTCACGGTTTCATGGACGAAAATCACGCAGGCCGCGCCAAAACGTTGCGCGCCCCAGGCGACCGAGCGGCCATGATTACCATCTGTTGCGCAACAAACCGTGATCTTCGCTGTTGCTTCCTTGTAGCGGCCTTCGATCAGATCGGCGCTGGTCGCTTCCCGCGCCACATCCCGTTTGGCAAGTTCTGCTTGCAGAACACGCATCACGGCGAGTTCCGCTTGCAGCACACGCATCACCGCATAGGCGCCGCCCAGTGCCTTGAAGGAAGCGAGGCCGAAGCGCGCGGCTTCATCCTTGTAATGCAGCCGCGCGACGCCGGTGGCCTTGGCGATGGCATCGAGTGCCACCAGCGGGGTCGGCGCATAGCCGGGCCAGGTGGAGATCTCGGCCTTGGCGCGGGCATAGCCGCCTTCGGGCAGCACGGCGATGCCGGGCACGCCATGGTTGCGGTTCAGGAAATAACGGAAAGGGCGCTTTTCGATCATGCCCCCATATTGCGCCCTTCCGCGCCACGCGCCAAACATTGCACTGTAACGGGGAGGGTAGGGCAATGCGGATCACCATTCTGGGCGGGGCTGGCTTTTTGGGGCGTAAATTGGCGACGCGGCTGGCCAAGGATGGCGCGCTCGGCGGGCGGGCCATTACGGGCCTCACGCTATTCGACCTTGCCGCGCCTGCCACGGTGCCAGCGCCCTTCCCGGTGACCTGCCTTGGCGGCGATGTGGCGGACCCGGCCGCAGTTGCCGCCGCCATCCCGGCAGGGACGGAAGTGGTATTCCATCTGGCCGCGGTGGTGAGTGCGGCGGCAGAAGCCGATTTCGATCTGGGCATGAAGGTCAATCTGCATGGCACGCTGGCCGTGCTTGCCGCCTGCCGCGCGCTTGGCACCAGGCCGCGCGTGATTTTCACATCTTCGGTTGCGTCCTTCGGCGGCGGGCAGGATGCGGTGGTGCCGGATGATGGCCGGCAAATCCCGACCAATTCCTATGGCGCGCAAAAGGCGATTGGCGAATTGCTGCTGCATGATGCCTCCCGTCGAGGCTTCCTTGACGCGGTGAACCTGCGTCTGCCAACCGTGATGGTGCGCCCGGGCCGGCCCAATAGGGCAGCATCATCTTGCGTGTCCGCCATTGGGCGTGAACCCTTGCTGGGGCTTGCGACCAATTGCCCGGTGCCGGATGATTTCGCGGTATGGATATGCTCGCCCCGCGCCACGATTGAA
>JAPLER010000259.1 GCA_026391115.1 Bacteroidota bacterium
GTTTGTTCAATATCTGCATCTGTGTGTGCAGCACTTGGAATTAAACGATAAATGATATGTCCTTTTGGAATAACTGGATATACCACAATACTTGCAAACACGTGATAATTTTCTCTTAAATCCATACACATTGCAGTAGCTTCTTCTACACCACCTTTCATATACACAGGAGTTACAGGTGTGTTTGTTGCTCCAATATCAAAGCCACGTTCTTTTAATCCATTTTGCAATTTCATAGCATTGCTCCATAATTTTTCTTTAAGTTCTGGATTTGTTTTTAGCATATCCAATCTTTTCAAATTCCCAATAACAATAGGCATTGGTAAGCTTTTGGCAAAAATTTGAGAACGAATATTGTAACGAATGTAATCAATGATAATTCTTGGACCAGCCATGAACGCTCCAATACTTGCCATTGATTTTGCAAAGGTTGAAAAGTATAAATCAATTGCATCCTGACAATCTTGTTCTTCTCCAGCACCAGCACCAGTTTTACCCAATGTTCCAAAACCATGGGCATCGTCAACCATTAGTCTAAAGTCGAATTTGCTTTTTAGTTCGGCAATTTCTTTTAGTTTGCCTTGGTCTCCTGCCATACCAAAAACACCTTCTGTAATTACCAAAATACCACCCGCTTTTTGGTTTTCAATTAAAGCAGTTGCACGTTCTAATTGCTTTACTAAATCTTCAATATTATTGTGTTTAAAAACATATCTATGTCCTGGATGTAAACGCAAGCCATCTATAATACAGGCGTGACTTTCAGCATCGTAAACAATAATATCGTGTCTGCCACAAATAGCATCAATAGCACTCATGATACCTTGGTAACCAAAGTTCATTAAAATGGCATCTTCCTTACTTTCAAATGCTGCCAATTCTGCTTCAAGTTGTTCGTGATGCACACTGTTTCCACTCATCATTCTTGCACCCATTGGTAATGCCAAACCATATTGTGCAGATGCTTCTGCATCTATCTTTCTTATCTCTGGATGATTGGCTAAGCCTAAGTAATTGTTCAAGCTCCAAACAATCATTTCTTTTCCTCTAAAAATCATTCTACTGCCAATTTCGCCTTCCAATTTTGGAAATGCAAAATAGCCATGAGCTCTTTCTCTGTGCTGCCCCAAAGGACCATAATTCTTTACTAATTTTTCAAAAATATCTGCCATAATTATTTGTTATTTAAGATGTACGTTTTTGTCTTTAGATGTTGGGTATTAGTCTTTTGTTTTAAACAGCTATAAATTATCCACTATCCACTATTCACTATCAACTATCAACTATCAACTACTAAAGGTTGCAAATGTAAAAGATTGAACGTTTATTTAGTGATGTAAATAAAAAAGCCATTAGATTTTCGCTAATGACTTTGGTTATATTTGTTGCGTTTACTATTCTACCACCAATTTCTCACTCTTAATAGTTCCATCTTTCATTGTTACTTGAACGATGTAAATACCTTTGGTTAAAAGTTTACAGTTAAAAGTTAATAGTTGTGTTGGGTTGTTGTACTCTTTTATTCTTCTTCCTAAACAATCAGTCATTACTACTTGTTTTGCATTGGCACATTCAATATTTACAATACCATTTGTTGGGTTGGGATAAATAACAAGTTGGTCTTTAGTCTTTGGCTCTTGGTCTTTGGCTGATACTTTTTGAGTTAAAACAATATTGTGTTTCTTGAAGTCATTGTCCCAAGCTTCAACTTCAGCTATATCGTTGGTTATCGTCAATAGACTATTGTCTATGGACAATGGATTATTGACTGGTTTTAACACCAAAGTAAACAACTCACTACCATCTTCCAATGTTTTGGCTTGTCCATTTTTATCTGTCCACAGCATTGCAATGTTGCCAGTTGTGTTAGCTTGTTTCTCGTTAAAATCAATGCCTAGTTTGTTGTTTTCTATACCTACAAATTCATACTTACTATTATCAAAATGAAGCGTGTATTGCATAGCAGCAAGGTTTTTAAAGTTGTTGACTGTTATTGGAATTAGTAGTTCCTCATTTCGAAGGTTCGTGCCTGAGAAATCTGTTTGGGTAGATTTCTCCTTCGTCGAAATGACGTTATACACTAATTGTAAATTATTAACTGCTACACCTCTAGACAGAGCAGCATTCCAATCATAATTTACATCGCCCAATTTAACTCCTATAAATGTTTGGTTGATTTTACTGCTAGTTAAATTAGTAAAGACAATACTGTCTTTAAACGGAAATGGATTTGTAGTATCTGGGAATTGATATGCACTATCTACAAATTCCCACAACCTGTCAACTTTATTTGCACCACTACCTTTTGTAAATGTTGTATCTGTGCCGAGTATTAAACGTTTGATACGTAGCACATCTGTTGCATTGATGTTTTTATCTCCATTAACATCTGCTGCTATTAATTTATATGCACTATTTAATTTAGATGTATTTAAAATATGGCGTTGGGTTAATAATACGTCTGTTGCACTAATGCCATTGGCTTTGGATATGTCGTTGTTTTTTGTTGGGCTAAGGGTATAGTTAGCATTAGCACTAATCCCTGATGAAAATTCATATCCACCCAATATATCACTTGCCAGTATACCTATACCAGATAAATTGCAATTAACTTTCTTTATTGATTTACTTAGAGGTGTAATACATCTGCCAGATATCAATAAGTCTGCTGCTGCAATTCTAAGCGAATTTTCACTACCAGTAACAGAAATAGTATTGCCCAAATTATCGTTACAACCTAGTGGTATAGCAGTAACTTTAAACCAGCCAACTGGTGCTGTTGCTAAAAATGGTAAGTTAATAGAGAGTACTTTGCCACCATTACCAACTATAGAAGTTGTATTAAATCTGGTTAAAGCAATGCTTAGCTTACCAGTTGTAATTTCTGAATAATCTTCTAATTTAGTATAGTCCACATTTTGTGTTCCAAATATACTTGAAGTATAATTGGTTGATATGGCTGCTGTATTTACACAAGCTGGATTAAAATATATTTCAAACGCTACACCATATAAATTATTAATTGAATAACTACTGCTACCAACAGTAATATTAATTGTTTGTGTAAGTGGTAGCGATGCTTTAGGTATTAATGTATCTGGTATATCCACATTTATAGCAGGCATATTGGTTGGAAAACTTTTCTGAGGAGCTATAGCTATTGCTTGAGTTATTTGCTTTGCGTGTGACTTACTTAGATTGAAACCAATAGCAGCTTGGTCTGCAAGGCTGATGGTTCCATCTGCATTTCCATCGGCAAATACTCTGTAGGCACTGCTGCTTTGAGTAGTCATATCACTGCCCCATAAAACAGCGGGCTGTGCTGTCCAACTTAAATTACCTCCTGCTCTGGCAGGGCCATTTAAACCATAAAAGTAACCTATGGGCAATAAGTCTGCAACGCTTACTTTTTTATCACTATTCAAATCTCCAGGCCATACCAATACTTTACAAATTGAAGTATCTTTTAAAGAAGATAAATAATTGAATGAACTTGGTTGTAAACCCAATGCATTGTAAATACTTAGATTAGTTAAATTGAAGTACAATTCCGTTTTATTTATAAAAGTCATCACAGGTGGTGCAGCTTTTACTAAAAATTTAAATTCGTAAACAATACCATCACCACTTGCTCCTGTCTGTCCAAATGTTTGTGTTAAACCAAAATCTATTTTACCACCTGTAACCACAGGTGATTGATTAATGATTTGTGAACCCAAATAAGTACCAGGTTTACTATTAACCAATTTTAATACTGTATTATCAAAATTAAGATAGGCGTATGTTGAAAATATATTTACACCATCTTTTATTCTCACCCTTACATTTAATATTAGCTACATTGTATATACTATCGCAACCTTGATAGCTTTTTACAGTATCCCTTACTATAGTAGTGGTTATGTAGCTATTGCCTTTGTATATAATATTGTTGCAGCCATATAAAGTTACCGTACTAGTAGTTGGCGTTACTTTAGTGATGGTTAGTGTAGCTACATTGTAAATACTATCGCAACCTTGATAACTTTTTACTGTATCTCTTACAATTGTTGATGCTGTGTAAACTTTTGTTTTGTAAGTAATACTGTTACAATTTTTAAGATTAATGTTGTTTAAGATTGGTATTAATTTATTAATCACAAGATTTAAAATAGCTACACTATCACAACTATTATCTGAGGTTGTAGTAAAGTAAAAGTATGTACCATTATTTGTGTAATCCATACCATTCCATCTATATGGTAATGATGAATTACAAACGGAAACATTGATATTTTCTTTAATAATTCTTTTTGTAATAATTAATTTCTGAACTTTTTCGCAAGGTATTACAAATCCAGAATCTCTAGAAGGAGTTACCCATAACATTTGTTGGCTTCCTGCCGGCAATGAATAAACAACTGGGTCAAGGTTTGGGCTACCGTGATTTCCCGCTCCGGTAGGTCTGTTTAAACCTGCATTTGTTCGTTTCAAATCTATCAAACTAAAACCCTCTCCCCACAATTCTATTCTTCTTTGCAATAATATTTCGGATATTAAAGCTGCACCACTAAAAGATGCAGCTGAATATGTTGGATAACGAGACTTTACTAATGTTTCCAAAACTGCTCTTGCACTTACATAATTCCCAAGCCTTGCTTTGGCTTCAGCTTCTATTAAATACATTTCAGCAGTTCGCATATATAAATAATCGCCGACCCATTTACTAGGGTTAGCTAAATGAAACTTTGTTTGACAATACTCTGGTTCTTTAGTAGTTCCTGTTCCTGGAGTTTTAAATACCTGCTTTCGAACATCTAAAGATGCAATTTGATCATATAATGCTTTTGTAATTTTTTTCTGTCCTCCTAACTGTGCATAACCGTAAACATTTGCGTCCATATGAGAAAAAAAACTTGCATAAACAGTTGCATTAGTAGAATCAATATAAGAACCCCAAATCCATTCTGGGTTTGTAATAGAGTTAAAACCCTGCTTATA
>JAPLER010000423.1 GCA_026391115.1 Bacteroidota bacterium
ACAGTATTGGCAAAAGTTCGTGGTAAAAATCCTAAATTCAATTGGGTTGACTGGAACGAAGTTGCTAAAACAGGCACCTTCATTACTTTCCCAGAAAGAGAGAGTGTTCCTGAAAATATCAAAGAACAACTAATTGTTGAGTTGTATTCTAAATAGTAAATAACTATTGATATCCAATAGTTAACACAACTAAGTTTCATTAGAAAGCAAGTTTCAAAAAAATAATTTAAACTCGTTTCGAATAAAATCGAAACACAAAATAAGGAAAACTAAAATGGCAATTTTAAACTTCCAAAGACCGGATAAAATAGTTTTACAAAAGGCAACTGACTTTGAAGGATTATTTGAATTTCGTCCGTTAGAACCAGGATATGGTTTAACAGTTGGTAATGCTTTACGTAGGGTATTATTAAGTAGCCTAGAAGGTTATGCAATTGTAGGAATGAAAATAGAAGGTGTAGATCACGAATTTGCAACAATGAAAGGTGTTACAGAAGATGTAACTGAATTCATATTAAATTTAAAACAAGTTCGTTTTAAAAATAATTTAGATACAGATGTTGTTCATGAAAAAGTACATTTTTCTGTAAAAGGAATTACTGAATTAACTGCTGGAAAAATTGGAGAACATTCTCAAAACTTCACAGTAATGAATCCTGATTTAGTATTATGTACAATGGATAGCTCTATCAAAATGGATATTGAGTTAACCATTGCACGTGGGCGTGGTTATGTACCAAGTGAAGATAATAGACCTAAAGACCCTCCATTTGGATATATAGCAATTGATTCTATTCACACACCAATTAAGAATGTAAAATATTCTATTGAAAATTATCGTGTTGAACAAAGAACCGACTTTGAAAAATTAATTTTAGAAGTTATTACAGATGGTACAATTCATCCAGAAGAAGCTGTAAAACAAGCGTCAAGAATATTGATTCAACACTTGATGATTATTACTGACGAAAACATCACTTTTGATACTAAGGAAGATAAAAAAGAAGATGTTGTAGATGAACAAGTTTTACAATTACGTAAAGTATTGAAAACTCCATTAGAAGATTTAGATTTATCAGTTCGTGCATTTAATTGCTTGAAAGCTGCTAAAATTAACAGTTTAAGTGAATTGGTACAATATGAACAAGAAGATTTAATGAAGTTTAGAAACTTTGGTCAAAAATCTTTAAGTGAGATTGAACAAGTATTACATGATAGAGGTTTAAGTTTTGGAATGGATTTAGTGAAAATGGGATTGGATAATATTGATAATTAAACTAACATAAATGGTTGATAGCTTTTGGCTATTAACCATTTACCTTTTATTAACGTTGCTATTGGCAACAACATCTACAAATCCTGACACGGTGTAGATGAAAAAAATTAAACATTATGCGTCACGGAGACAAAATCAACAATTTGGGTAGAAAGAAAGCCCACAGAGTAGCCCTTTTAAGTAATTTGGCTATTGCATTAATTACACACAAGCGAATTGTTACTACTTTGGCAAAAGCCAAAGCATTACGTACTTATGTTGAACCTTTATTAACGAAAACTAAGAAGGGTGATTCTAAAGAAACTATTAGTCATCAACATAGAGTAGTATTCAGCCATTTGCAAAACAAAGAAGCAGTTAAAGAATTATTTACTGTTGTTGCACCAAAAATTTCTAGTCGTCCAGGTGGTTATACTCGTATTATTCGCTTAGGTATTCGTCCAGGTGATAATGCTGAACAAGCAATGATTGAATTGGTTGATTTTAATGAGGTTTATGGTAAACACATTGTTGCAGCTACTGCTGAAGCAACTGAAACTGCTGAACCTGTTAAGAAAACAAGAAGAAGTGGTGGTGCTAAGAAAAAAGCAACTACTGATTCTGCTGAAACAACAGAAAGTACAGAAGAAACTCCAGAAGAAGCATAGTTTCATTTCAATAAAAAAATTGTAAGCCCTTGATATTTATTTATCGAGGGCTTTTTTGTTAGAGATATATCTATTGGAAATCGATAATGTATCTTTTAATTTTAAGTAGTTAATATTATAAAAAAACTCGAAGTAAAAGTACTTCGAGTTTTTAAATTAAATATGAATTTACTATGCTTCTACTCTTTTCATCTTAGGAACTAACAAGTGCATAATAAACCAACCTGTTAAATATGCAGCTCCACAAATGAAGAACATAATTAAATAGCTTTCTGATAAAGAAGACTTCACAATTGGAACTTGTAATTCTTTTAACTTAGCAAATGCTACAGGATCAATTGCTTTTATTTTATCAACAACTTCTACTGCTAAGCTACCCAGGTCTTTTTGATTCAAATTAGCTAATTGATTATGCTTGTCATAAAATTGCATTGACAGAATATTTGTTACGTAATCACCAAGTCCATTTGCTTTTGCAGTAACCCAAGATTGTGCAATTCCACTTGCTCTATAAGCATCAAATAAAAGCCCTGCAGATTTTGCAATAATTATTCCACCAAACGCACCAAACATACCACCAATACCAGTTACAGATGCAGTTGATTTTTTAGGGAACATATCACTTACTGTTGTAAAAATATTAGCACTCCAAGCCTGATGTGCAGCCATTGCAAAACCTACAATGCAAACAGCAAACCACATATCTGTTTTTCCAAAATACTGAGCTGTAAAAACAGGCAAAGCACAAAATGCATAAATAAGCATAGATGTTTTTCTTGATCGAAAAACTTCCCAACCATTTTTCATAAAACGCATTGGCAACCATCCTCCAAAAATACTTCCCACAGTTGCAATTGTATAAGCTACAGCTAATGGTAATGCAACTCCTGTTTCACTTAAACCATATTCTTTTTTTAAAAAATCTGGCAACCAAAAAAGATAAAACCACCAAATTGGGTCGGTTAAAAATTTGCCAATTGCAAATGCCCAAGTTTGTTTAAAAGTTAAAAGTTTACCCCAAGAAAGTTTAATACTGTTATCTTCTTG
>JAPLER010000391.1 GCA_026391115.1 Bacteroidota bacterium
GCAAAAACAAAACCTTTACTCTTGTAGGAAAACCAACTGGTGGTGTGTGGAGTAGTGGTGGTGTGTTAAGTATTACAAATCTTGGTGTTGTAACTACTGGCCCTACTTTGGGTGCAGGTAGCATTACTTATGTTATAACTGCTGGTGGCTGTAATAGTAGCAGAACCATCTCTGCCAATGTAGTAACTTGTTCAAGCAAAGGAGTCAACAATCAACAAGCAATCAGTAATGAGCAATTAGTAATTTATCCAAATCCAGCACATAGTTTGGTTAATTTGCAAATAGATAAATTAGTTGGTAGAGGCAGTATAGTTGTAACAGACCTTTATGGCAAAACTGTAAAACAACAATCATTAAGTATGGGTACAAATACAATTGATGTATCAACATTTGCCAAAGGAATGTATTTAGTAAGTGTAATTACCGACCAAGGTAAACAAACACAAAAAGTGGTGGTGGAATAATAGAGTATGCTAGTGGTGAGTAGCTAGTGAGAAAACCCTCGAAGCATTGCTTCGAGGGTTTTGATTTATTACTGTCTTTTTTTATGCATAAACTCATTGCTTGCTACTTATTTTGCAAAGCACTATAAATACAACACTGTTTTGCAATTACATTATAAAAAAATAGAACTTCCTTTTGAATATCCATTTACTATAAGTGGTGGTCGCACCAAAACACATCAACCCAGCTTGTTTGTTGCTTTGCAATTGGGCAACTATGTGGGTTTTGGCGAAGCCCCTGCCATAACTTACTACAACATTACTGTTGAGCAAATGATTGAAGATATTGAAGCTAAGCAAAAATGGATTGAGAAATTTGCTTTTACAGAGCCTGAAAGATACTGGCATTATCTGCATCATTTATTGCCCAAGAATCCTTTTTTGGTGAGTGCATTAGATATGGCTGCTTGGGATTTATATGGTAAAATGAAAGGTAAATTATTGTATGAACTGTGGGATACAACATTTGAAAACACACCTGTAACCGATTATACCATTGGCATTGATACCATTGATAAAATGGTAGCTAAAATTAAAGCAACACCAAACCCTATTTATAAAATAAAAATGGGTTTTGAAAATGATATTGAAGTAATTACTGAACTAAGAAAACACACTGAATCTGTTTTTAGAGTTGATGCCAATGCAGGCTGGACATTGGATGAAGCCTTACACAAAATTCCTTTACTTAATAAATTAAATGTTGAATTGATTGAGCAGCCTTTGTCAAAAGATGATTGGGAAGGAATGAAAGTATTGTATCAACAATCAACTACTCCATTAATAGCAGATGAGAGTTGTGTAATAGAAAATGATGTTGAAAAATGTGTTCGTCATTTTAATGGCATTAATATTAAATTGACAAAGTGCAGTGGTATTACACCTGCATTGCGAATGATAAAAAAAGCACGTGAATTAAATCTTAAAGTAATGATGGGCAGTATGAATGAATGTAGCTTGGGTGCTGCTGCTAATGCTAATTTTTTACCACAATTAGATTATGTAGATATGGATGGGCCTTTGTTGTTGAGTGAAGATATTGCAACTGGCTTACAATTCAACAATGGTAAGGTTTCTATTGAAGGTAAAGCTGGGCTAGGAGTGAGGATTAAATAAAGACTAATAAAATAAAAATGGCCGATGTTTTACATCAGCCATTTTTATTTTGCGAAAGCCATTCTTAATTGCTTATTTCAAACTCAGTAGTAATGTTTCTTTTAAATTCAATTACTTCTGGAGATATTTTAAAACCTCTGCCACCATAACCTTTGTTGTATGTATTTATTCTGTCACCAGAATAATAACCATCGTTATCATTTGTAGAGTTATCATTAGATAAGAATAGCAACTTGCCCAACTTTACACTTGCCCTTGTAGTAAGTTTATTGGCCGATTTTAAAGCATCATCGTAAGCCAATAAATCTGCCTCTCTAAATAAACTATCAGCTTTTGAATGGCTAAACTGGATATGAGAAATGCTATTGATTTTTGTTTCTAAAAGCTTACCTGTTAATTCAGTAAATTTTGAAATATCATTCAACACAAAGTCAATAGTTTGCTGTGCTTGGTAGCCCATAAATTTATTGGTATTGCCGGTATATTCATAATCTTTATTTGCTGAAATGCTACTTGTTTTAATATCCAAATCCTTTTTGCCAAATTTTTCTAAAATAAGTATTACTGAGTCAACGGTTTCCTGCGTTTTTCTTACAGCATCAACCATTCTTGGTTGGGTAAACGATACATCAAGTGTTAATGTAACTTGATTAGGCATTACTCTTACTTTTCCTTCTCCCGATACTCTTATTTTTTTGGGTTTGTCAGTTGTTGAACAAGATGCTAAAAACAAAACTGATAATAATAAAAGATGTTTCATAATTATTGTTGTTTATTGTTAATAATGATGATTGAAACTAATGCAAATAAAAGATGAATATTTTTCAGCAATTGTTAAAGTTTTCATAATAATGTTTAAGGAAAACTAGAGTGAATTAGTGTGTTAAAACATCTAAGTTTTCAAGTGCATATTTTGGAATATCATCTTTTTACTTTTCACTCACTCTTATTCGTAAATAGTATTCTCTTATCTTTCCACTTTATTTTTAATTTAATGAAAAGACTTTTTTTATTCATACTACTTATTCCATTTTTTGCTGTTGCACAAACTAAAACTGCAACCATAAAAGGAATTGTAACAGATGATGAAGATGCCCCAATTGCTAATGTATCTATACAATTGTTGAATGCAGATAAAGGTACTAAAACAGACAGTTTGGGAAACTTTAGTTTTAAAGTGTCTGCAAAAAAATATTTTGCTGTAGTGTTTACTTGTGTGGGTTACTACAAAGTACAAAAGAGTTTAAGCATTGCACCTGATGAGGTGTTGAATCTTAAAATAAAAATGAAACGTGATAGTAAAGTGCTCACTGGTATTGAAGTGAAGTCTGATAGAGATACGAGAATTCCAGGAGTAATATCTATTGACCCTAGTAAAACATTATTAAATCCATCGCCTAATAATAGTATCGAAAGTTTGTTGAAGTTCTTTGTTGGAACTACAAGTGAGCTAACAAGCAACTACAATGTGCGTGGTGGTAGTTACGATGAAAACTTAATTTATGTAAACGATTTTGAAGTTTATAAACAATACAAAAAAAAAAATGGACAACAAGAAGGCTTGAGTTTTATAAACCCTGAACTGACCAGTAATGTAAAGTTTTATGTAGGAGGTTTTCAAGCAAAGTATGGCGATAAAATGAGTAGTGCATTGGATATTACTTATAAAAAACCAAAGGCATTTGGTGGTAGTGCTTATGTGGGTATTCTTGAACAAGGATTACATATAGAAGGTATTTCAAAGAATAATAAACTTACTTATTTATTGGGTGTACGTAATAGAAGTAACAGAAATTTATTAAGCAGTCAGCAAACTAAGGGTAACTATATTCCATCTTCATCAGACGTGCAAGCTGTGTTAAATTATACAATTGATAGCAATTGGAGTGTTGAGCTATTTGGAAATACATCATCTACAAAATTTACTTTAATACCAGAAGAATCTAAATTAACTACATCTGTTTTTACGCCAGTGTTTAGTGCTAATCTGGGTTTAGATATTTATTTTCAGGGACAAGAAAAAGATGCTTATTCAACAAATTTTTTAGGAGTAGCAGCAACACATCAACCCAAAAAGAATGTAAAGCTGAAATACCTGTTTAGTGTATTTAATAATAAAGAAAGTGAGAATGTAGATATACTTGGTGTTTATTTATTTGGTGAAAGAAATTTCGATAAAAGCCAAGCTACGTTTGGATTAATTACTAATCCTTTGGGTGCAGGGGCTTACCAAAATTTTAGTAGAAATAATTTAGATATTACCGTTTTATCTTTTCAACAAAAAGGAAATATTGATAATAAACATCATAAAATACAATGGGGTATAGGTGTTGATCAGCAAAAAATAAGTGATAGAATTAATGAATGGGAATACAAGGATAGTGGTGGTTATTCTTTGCCATATAATCCCAATGCTTTGGTATTAAATAATGTTGTAAAAGGTAGTAACGATGTTGATATTACTCGCTTTACAGGTTACATACAAGATAACATTATTTTAAAAGATACTTCTAAAGACTTTATTATCAATGCAGGCTTGCGTTACAACTACAATACACTTAACAATCAATTACTTATTTCGCCACGTGTAGGTTTTTCTTTTAAACCAAAAAATTGGGTAAAAAATGTGGTGATAAAAGCTAGTGCAGGTGCTTATCATCAACCACCTTTTTACAGAGAAATGCGAAGACCTAATGGGACTTTAAATACCAATTTATTAGCACAACAAAGCTGGCAGTTTAGTGGAGGATTTGATTATAACTTTAGCTGGCACAAAAGACCAGCACGTATTTCAACAGAAGCTTATTACAAGAGTATAACAGATGTTGTGCCTTATGATATAGATAATGTGCGTGTAAGATATTTTGCAGAAAACAGGGCAAAAGCCTATGCTTATGGTGTAGAAACTAGATTATATGCAGAGTTAGTAAAAGATGCTGAAAGCTGGTTGAGTATTGGCTTCATGCGTACCAAAGAATTGATAAATGATTTTAACTTCACTAGTTATTTTGATAGTACAGGAAAAGAAGTTTTGCCCTCTAGCCCTAATATCAAAAGCAGTGAAATTAAAAGCGTAGGCTGGATACGCAGACCAACAGATAGAATGTTAACTGTAGGTTTATTTTATCAGGATTATTTAAGCACAAACAAGAATATTAAAGTGTATTTAAGTGGTATTTATGGTAGCAATTTGCCATACAATATTCCTAACAGTGTCCGCTTTAGAAATGCTTTGATAATAGAACCTTATTTGCGTGTAGATATGGGTTTTGCTGCATTGTTATTAGATGGAGAAAAACAAAAAAGAAGTCATTCTCCGTTTAAACACTTTCAAAGCATTTGGGCAAGTTTAGAATTGTTTAATGTAGTTGACAGGCAAAATATTATTAGCTTTTTATTGATTAAAGATTTTCAGAATAACACATTTGCAATACCTAATAGATTAACACCAAGAATGATTAACTTAAAATTAATAGCAAGATGGTAGAAGCCATCTCAATCATATATGAAGATGATGATATAGCAGTCGTTCATAAGCCATCTGGTATAGCATCTCAAGCTACCAAAGACGAGAAAGGTAGTCTTATAGAATCCTTGAATGCAAATTGGCAGCCTGTACACAGGCTCGATCAACGTGTTAGTGGTATAATATTGTTTGCAAAAAATGATAAAACTTTTGCAGTATTAAGTAGTGCTTTTGCCTACAGACAAGTAAAAAAATATTACAGAGCAGTTGTTGCTAATAAACCTACTATCGAGGAAAACACATTAACACATTGGTTGCTTAAAGATGGTAAGAATAATAAAGCAAAAGCTTTTAATAAAGAAGTAGCACATAGCCAAACAGCAGCACTGCACTATAGGTTACTACTTTCCTCTTTAAAATATCATTTGTTGGACGTAGAATTGTTTAC
>JAPLER010000264.1 GCA_026391115.1 Bacteroidota bacterium
CAGCCCAGATGAATTGCACAAGGTATGTATAGAGAAAAAGTTTTTGCATATCCATAGGCATACATAAGCCCCATAACTCCAGTAGTGGCGAATGTAATTGCCATTTGTGTAGGATTTCCAATTACTTCATATGAAAACCAATGATAAATTCCAAAAGCAATAGATGAGATAATGATTGCTTTTAGTGCACCAATTTTCCTAATAAGAATATAGAAAATAACTCCTCGGAAAATTAATTCTTCAAATAAAACAGACTTAATATTCCACCAAATGGCTTCTAATATCAGACTTATTGTAAGGGAGGGGTTTATTTGCCATTGCTCTTTAGCAAAATACATTCGAGAGAAAAAGCCTGTCGAACAACAAATAGCAGTAATTAAAAAGAATAGAATGAAGTCAAATAACCTTCGTTTTGTTGGGTAGAATCCTAAAAAAGATAAGTTCCCTTTTTCAAAAAGCCAAACTATTAACCAGGAAAGAGAAATCTGAACAATAATACCTATCATATTTTTACTTTCTATTTGTAGAATGCAAATTTAGATTGTACACAATAAAAAGGCTTGGCTTTGTTGGTAAAAGAACATAAACAGTGGCAGTATGCGGTTATTTGTATTTACACGATTACTCTATCCAAATATTTGATTAAACATCCAAGCAAAATAATCACCATAATATAATAAAGCTATTCCCTTTATTTACTTCACAAATTCAAGACTACCATCAGTTAGGTTATAAAATGCACCAACAATTTTAATTTCACCTTTATCTTCCATTTCTTTGAGTATAGCACTTTTTTCACGAATTTGTTGAATTGAATATTTTATATTGCTTTCTGAAACGTATTTTACAAAAGCATCATTTTTTGAAGTTTTATCTCCGCTAAAATCTTGACTCATTGCCACTGCTGGTTTTATTTTTCCAAGCATAGCAGTAATATTTCCAAGTCTCACATTATCAATTGCACCTTTTATTGCTCCGCAATGCTGATGTCCCAATACTAAAACCAATTTTGCACCCGAAACTTTACATGCAAACTCCATACTTCCCAACATATCTTCATTTACAAAGTTTCCAGCTACCCTGCCCACGAAAATATCACCTAATCCTTGGTCAAATACATCTTCTACTGGTACACGACTGTCTAAACAACTCAACACAACTGCCTTTGGAAATTGCCCTTGTGCAGTTTTTCGAACTTGTTCACTATGATTTCTAATTGTATTTTGACCACTTTTGAAGCGTTTGTTTCCCTCCAAAAAATCTTGCAAAACTGCATCTGGTTTTAGTTTTATCTGATCTTCTTTTGTCATCACATGTGTTACAACTCTTTTTATTTCTTCTTTTGTAGAAGGATCTTTTTTTACTTCAATTCCACCTTCATTACAAGCAAACAACATTGCTGATGCTAAAACAAGTGTTGCTAAGTTTATTCTTGTATGCTTCATTATTGCAAATAAAATTTGTTTTGCCTACTTTGTAAAACGGTGTTCAGCTTTTCCGATTGGTGAAGTTAAGATTATTGTAGGAGCAAACAAAATTGCTACATCAACCAAGTTGGTTGTTGGGGAATTAGCATTCTGTCTTGGTGAACTATTTTAGGACAAGATATCGAAGATTTTAATTGTTGATGAAATGTAGTATAAACAAAACAGCCTACTTAAAAAGTAGGCTGTTTTTATGTTGTTGCCGAGTTTTTGTTAATTGTTGTTTTTATCTTCAGCTTTTTTACTATCCATCATTTCCATCAACTTCATTCCTAGTAATCCATTAATACCGCCATCAGTGCCATTGCCACCACCAATTAAAATATCTGGTATTACTTTAATGTTGCCTTTACCAATTTCTTCGGTTACTTTAAAGCGTGTAAAGTTATCGCCACCCATAGCTTTTACTTGCAATTCATAAGCTTCGGCTGTGCTTTTACCAATTGCCATAATTTTCTCGGCTTCTGCCAAACCAGTTTTACTAATCTTTTCAGCATCGGCACTAGCGTTTAGTTTGGTAGCTTCGGCTTGTGCACCTGCTCTTGCTTTGGTGGCTTCTGCTTCGGCACTTGCACGCATTTTGGTTGCAGTTGCTTCGGCATCAACTTGTAGTTTTAAACTATTGGCATCACCCTCGGCTTTTTTAACTGTTGCATCGGCTGTGCGTTGTGCAATTTCAACACTTTGTTGTGCTTTTACAATTTCTTTTTGCATATCGGCAATAGCAGTTTCTTTTTCCATTCCTTGCCTTTGCTCTTGTGCCATTTTTTGTGTTTGATAGGTCTTTTGTTCTTCTTCTGCAATCTTTCTATCAGTCAATGTTTTCATCAATGCTTCAGGAGGAACAATGTCGCCAATTAAAGTATCAACAGCATTAACATTGTATTCATCTAACACCAATTTAATATGGTCTTTGGCACTTTGTTGTCTTTCTTTTCTAGTACTTAAAAAAGAAATCACATCACTATCTTGTGCAGAGTTTCTAAAGTAGTTACCAATGGTTGGTTCAAGCACTTGCGATACCAGATTATTCATACTACCAAAACGTGCAATTACTTTAGGAGCCTCAGTTGCAGGAATATGAATGATTTGTGCCACATCTAAATTAAAAGGGAAACCATCACGAGAACGAACAGTTATTGTGTAAAGATTTTTATCTAATAAATGTGCTTCGCTACGTGCATTTGCCCAGTTTAAAA
>JAPLER010000039.1 GCA_026391115.1 Bacteroidota bacterium
GTTTTTTTAAACCCAATATTAGCACAATGGTTGGACAGTTATATAAAGATGGAGACGCACGAACTGATGCTGGTTTTTCGTTGTTTTATGCAGGTATCAATTTAGGTGCTTTGCTGGGTGGTTATATATGCATAGCTGTGGCAAATGGCGAGTTGTGGCAAAAATATATTCCAGAAAATTTGCGTTGGAACTATGCGTTTGGCTTTGCAGCTATTGTAATGACAATTAGTTTAATAACTTTTATTTTCACAAAAAAAACACTTGCTAATATTGGTTTACAGCCTAAATCAATATCTGAGAACAAAACAAAAAAATGGTATGAAAACTTAGTTTATGCTGGATCACTATTAATCATTCCAATATTAATTGTAATGGTTTCAAAGACAGAATACACAGATTATTTTATGTATACTATTGGTCCATTAACTATTATTTATTTGGTATATGAAATAAGTAGACTAGAAAAAATTGAGAAACAGAAAATGTATGCAGCTTTGGTTTTTGTATTTTTTTCAATTTGGTTTTGGGCATTTTTTGAGCAAAGTGGTGGTTCGTTAAGTTTATTTGCAGCACATAATTTATCTAATAAAATAGGCAGTTTTCATCTTGATCCAAATGGTGTAAATAATGCTAGTAATTCACTTTTCGTAATTGCATTTGCAGGTTTGCTTGGTTTATTATGGTTGTGGTTAAACAAAAGAAAAAAAGAGCCAAATTCTACAATAAAATTTGGTATGGCATTTTTATTTTTAGCTGGCGGTTTTTTTGTTTTTTATTGGCTTAAAAATTTGGCAAATGCCAATGGTATTACAAGTTTAGGTTGGTTTACATTTGGTTGGTTCATCATTACATTTGGAGAGTTGTGTTTATCCCCAATAGGTATGAGTTTAATGACAAAACTATCGCCTCAAAAACTACAGGGCGTAATGATGGGAATGTGGTTTTTGGCAAGTGCTTATGGACAATATGTTGCTGGTATTTTAGGAGCAAATATTGCAACAGACTCTAAGAATAAAACTAATTTACAATCATTAAATATTTATTGTGATGGCTATTTACAATTAGCAATTTATGCATTAATATTTGGTACAATTATTATTGCTATTTCTCCATTAATAAAAAAGTGGATGAATGGAGTAAAGTAATATTAATAGAATCAATTGCCAAACAATATTAAACTTCAATTTTCAATCAATTACTTTTGCTAGAATGACATCTATAAAAAAGATAGTATTTATTCTACCATTCATATTACTTCAACAATTATTTGCTCAAGAAACAACAAAAGGTTTTAAGAGTTTATTTTTAAATAACGCTTTTGATAGTTCCAAGCCATATCAAAATCAATTAAACCCACGTGCAGTAAGCTTTGTAAAAGACTATGTAAAAAAACAAGGTGCCGAATTGGAGCGAATGAAAACCTGGGGCAAATCTTACTTTAGATTATATGATGGTATTTTAAAACAATACAAAATACCAACTGAATTGAAATATTTAAGTGTAATTGAAAGTCACTTACAAAGCAATCTTGTAAGTTGGGCTGGTGCAGTTGGCCCTTGGCAATTGATGGACTATGAGGCAAAAAGATTTGGCTTGCGTGTTGGTAAAATTGATGATAGAAAAGATTTTACAAAAAGCACTCACGTAGCTTGCAAATTAATAAATGAATTGTATAAAGAATTTGGAGATTGGTTACTAGTTGTTGCTGCATATAATGGAGGAGCAGGAAGAGTAAGAGGTGCTATTAAAAAAAGTGGCAGCAAAGACTTTTGGAATTTGCAAAATTTTTTACTAGAAGAAACAAGAAATCATGTAAAAAAATTTATAGCCACACATTATGTTTTTGAGGGCAAAGGAAATATAGAGAACGAAAGTATAGATACAAAGTCAATTGATAGTTTAATATCAAACTCAATAGATTCAATAGTTTTAAATGGTAGATATAATGCTAGTATTTTATGCAATTACTTAAAAATAGATTTGAATAAATTTGAAACATTAAATCCAAACTTTGAAAAACAATTAGGCGAAGGCAAAAAATATGTTACCAAATTAGATAAAGAAAAAGTGAGTTTATTCTACGATAAGAAATACATTATTCTACAAGAAAGTATTAATAAATTATTATTAGAAAAATCGAAATGATATTACATTCATATACAATAATTTACTAAAATAAACGTTTTCTATGAGTATTTATCCTTGGCTCATATTCTTGAGCAACATCAATATCTTTAAATAAAACTACCTCCAATTTCTAGAGTCAAAAGCTTTGCAAATGGTGATTTTTTGTTTAGAGTAAATTGAATTAAAATTCTTTTTGCCTACGAAAAACTGAAATGTTTTAAACCCATTAAACAATTTTACAGTGAACTCATTTAATCGTAGGCAAGTTAAATTGCTTATAGTAATCTTATTGTCCTTAAATTATGGCAATAATATTTTTAGTCAAAGTGCAATTAGTCAATTTTCTGTTGACAAAACAATTAGCTGCATAAGTAGCAATGTATTTCAATTTACTAATCACTCTGTAGGTAACAACTTAAGTTATAAATGGGACTTTAAAGATGGCACTTATTCAAGCGATGTAAATCCTGTTAAAACCTTTGCACAGCCTGGGTTTTATGCAGTTACATTAATTGCAACTCAGGGTAATATTGATTACTATTTTTCTAAACAAATTACTGTAGCACCAGAGCCAGTTTTATCTAACATAGATATTCAAAAAACATTCTTAGGTAAATCATATACTTACATAAGCAATTCAACTATTACGTCTGGCTCTATGACATATTTTTGGAATTTTGCTGATGGTGTAAGTTCTAGCTTAATTAATCCAACACATACATATAAAGACACAGGCGATTATGATGTTGAGCTAAGGGCAACTAGTAATTATGGCTGTATGTCTGTAAAGTCAAAACTAATAAGAGTGACATTTAGAGATTCAACAGCAATTGTTCCTACGTTTTCTGTAAATAAAATCAATCAATGCATAGAGAATAATAATTATGTGTTCACATATACAGGAGATACCTCAAACATAACTAGTATAAGTTGGGAATTTGGTGATGCAAAAGTTGACTCTGGCTTGATAGTCTCAAAACATTATTTAAATACAGGCAACTATTTTGTAAAACTTACTGTAAAAAGCAATGGCATTACCTACACAAATGAAAAGATTATTTCAGTAAATAAAATTGATGCCTCGTTTAGTGCAATTATGCAAAGTGATAGCACTACATTTTCCTTTTTTGCAACTAATTTTGATAATACAAACGGCAAACTATTTTATTGGAATTTTGATGATGGTTGCCAATCAAACAATGCAACTGTTAACCATACTTTCTTTAAAGGTTCTTACAATGTAGGTCTAAAAATAATTGATAGTAATGGCTGTTTAGATTCTACGAATAAAAATGTAGTTGTGAATAAAACGCCTGCAACTCAAGTTATTGCTGCATTTACGGTTAATGATAGTTTTCAATGTGCTACCTCAAACAAATTTATTATCAAAAACAATTCTACAAATTCTTGCAATATAAAATACTTATGGAATTTTGGAGACGGTACAACTTCTGCCTTATTTGAACCAACAAAAACATATAGCAGTGCAGGTATTTATAAAATAACTTTAAACGTGTATGCAGGAAGTACAATTATCAAATTTGAAAAAAATGTAGAAGTTACCAATACAAAAATTTGGTTAGGAAAAATAGATAATAACTGGCTTAATGTAAATAATTGGATGTGTGGTTTTCCATCGAAAAACGATGATATTATTATTAAATCATCAGCCCGATTTTTTCCAACATTTAATAATAATTTGCTTGAAGTTAACAATCTTATTATTGAATCTGGAGTTATAATTAATGCCATTAATTCAACATTCAAAGTTTATGGAAACCTTACTGGAAAAGGAATTTTAAATGCAACTGATAGTAGACTTACTTTGCTTGGCAGTTCGTTACAATCAATAGATGCAGCAATAAATATTGCTACACTAATTGTTGATAATGCTACAGGAGTTGTTGTTAATAATACAGCAAATGATAGCATTAGAATTTATCAACTTTTAACTTTAAAAAATGGCAACTTAAATACAGGCAATAGAATAATACTAAAAAGTTTGCCAATTAAAACAGCTAGATTAGATAAAGTAAATACAGCAGGCAACAATGGCACTTTAACTGGAGAAGTGACTGTTGAAAGATATTGTCAAAACAAACGTGCTTGGCGATTTTATACAATGCCATTTGCCAATAATGGCAATAATAATAGATATACAATAAACAATACGCTACAAGCTTATACTAATATTACAGGTCCTACTGGCAATGGATTTGACTACTTAAGTCCATACTATAGTTTAAATGCTTGGAGCGACGCTAATAACAAATGGGATAATGTAAAAAATACTTACACTAGCTACACAATTGGCAATACACCAAACTTTGCCAACATCCCTTATTTCATTTTCATAAGAGGAAATAAAAGCGTTGCAGAAGCTTGGGTAAGCAGCGATGTGACTTTTTCTTTTAGTGGCAAACTACAAACAGGAGATCAACAAGTTAATTATACAGGACGTAAAAAAGGTAATTATCTTTTCTTGGGTAATCCTTATGCATCTTCTGTTGATTTGGCAAAAGTGCAAACACAATCTAAAGGCTTGTCTGGCAATTTTTATTATTGGGATCCATCTTTAAATGCAAATGGTGCTTATGTTACAATAAGCAATAAAGGCAATGGAATATGGATTACAACACCTGTTGCTGCACAAAAAGATAGGTATATGCAAAGTGGTCAAGCAATGCTTTTTGAACTTGCAGACACATCAGGTTTTGTTAAGTTTACAGAAGATGCAAAAACAGACACTAACTACTTAAATGTCTTTGGAAGTGCAAATAACTTGATGGATAAGCTTACCATCAACTTGTATAAAGTAGCTATCAATGGAGATAAGCATTTGGTTGATGGAGCCATTACATTATTTAACAAAAACTATGACAAACAAGTGGATGAAAATGATTCAAAAAAAGTGATGAATTCGCATGAAAATATTGGTTTTGTAAATGGAGACAATGTACTTGCAATTGAAGCAAGACCTTATGTTGCAGGCGAAGACAGCTTACATATTTATACATCAGGATTAACAGACACTAGCAATTATGCAATTGAAATTATTGCAGAATATTTTGATACAACTGTACAGCAAATTATTTTGATTGATAGCAATCTTCAAAATAAATCTAGTATGTTTTTTAAACAATCTAATTGGTATTATTTTAATCATCAAACAAATGCTAATAATTACAATTCGAGATTCAGTTTTGTCTTAAAATCAACTAAATTAAATAATGGAGAAGTAAAAAATTTTGCAGTGAGCAAGCAAAACAAAAATGCTTTATTGAGCTGGGATGTAGATGCAGAGCAAGGTGTAAAGCAATACCAAATACAATATTCAATTGATGGAACAAGTTTTACAACCATAGCTACGCAAGTATCCAATAATAACAATCTCACCAACACATACTCATTTACTGACCAATTGGATGGTAAAGTTGGTAAACATTATTACAGAATAAAAACAATTTTAGAAAATGATAATGAATTATTGGGTAGTACGGGAATGATAGAATTTGTGGCTCCAATTATTATTAACAAAGCCTTTTATGTTTATCCCAATCCAACAAAAGATAAAGTACATATTCATCTTTATAGCGAAGCAGAACAATGGTTAACTATAGAAATAATTGAACCAATATCTGGTAGAATTATTACTACTCAATACAATAATTTATATAAAGGAGAAAATAACCTATCTATCAATTTGAGAGATATTAAGCAATTAATTAGCGGTATTTATACAATCAATTTTTTATCGAACGATATGAAATTGAAACCTATACATATTATGTATAACAGCAAATAAAAAATTATACTTTATTTGAGTCTAAAGTAAACCCAATAGTTGTACCAACATTGGGTTTACTTCTTGCGTGAATAGTTTTTTTATGGGCTTCTATAATATGTTTACAAATTGCCAAGCCCAAACCACTGCCACCAATATTTCTACTTCTTGCAGTATCTGTTCTATAAAATCTTTCAAATATTCTTTGCAAATGTTCTTCTTCTATACCAATGCCGTCATCACTTATTTCTATTAAAACAGTTTTATCATCTGTAGTATAAATACCAGCAAAAATATGTCCATTTTGTTTTCCATATTTGCTTGCATTTAAAACCAAGTTGCTAAGTACTTGCCTTATCTTTTCTTTATCTGCAAATACTGATACTGCTGATTCGCAGCCTTTTTTTATTTGTGTTGTAATGTTCAATTTTTGTGTATGAATGGATAAATTTTCAAACACATCTTTAATTAAATCTTGAATAATAAACTTTGTTTTTGTTAATGCTTGCTCACCAGTTTCCAGTTTAGAAATCTCATCTAAATCTTTCAATAACAAACGCATTCGTTCCACATTATTATTTGCTTTTACAAGAAAATTCTTTGTTACATTATCATCCTCTATGTCTTCTAAAACAGTTTCAATATATCCTTGTATTGCAAAAACAGGAGTCTTTAATTCGTGAGACAAATTTTGTAAAAATTGCTTTCTATACACTTCTGTTTTATAAAGCAAATCTAACTCTGTAGCGTGTTGTGTAGCCCATTGTTCAACTTCTTCTTCAACTTCACTAATACTTTTTTGTGGCAAAATATATTTGTAATACGATTCTGCTTTTTTGTTGGCTTTGGTATTATAAATCAGTTTATATATCAACTTAATTCTACGATAGATAAACCAATCAAAAATGAATTTAAAGAAAAAATAAATAGATATTGTAAAAACAATTAAAGCCACTAAAGCATTAACATAGTTTTGTGTTGCAAAAAAAATACACACAGCAAAAACAACTGAAATAAAAACTGCAGCAAAAAATGCTAAATATTGTGGAGATACATTTTTGGTCTTAAACATAAAAGCGAAAGGTATGCAAAAAAAATTAGCCAACAAATTTGTAGCCAACACCTTTAACCGTTGTTATATAATCTACATCCATTTTTTTCCTTATTTTTCTGATATGAACGTCAATAGTTCTATCACCTACTATTACATCGTTTCCCCAAACCTGATCCAATATTTCATCTCTTAAAAAAACTCTTTCTGGTTTAGACGCTAACAAGTGCAGCAACTCAAACTCTTTACGTGCAAGTACTACATTGTTGCCATTGCTTGTAACTGTATATTTTAATGGATCAATTGTAAGGTTGCCCACTTGAATTATTTTTTTATAATCTTCATTTGTAGTTCTTCTTAAGAGTGCTTTAACCCTACTTACCAAAAGTTTTGGACTAATAGGTTTAGCTATATAATCATCAGCACCAGCTTCTAATCCTGTAATGTGAGATTGTTCGTCATTTAATGCAGTAAGCATTATAATGGGTTTGTCTTTAAGCTGATTATTGTTACGTAAAATATTACAAACTTCAATACCAGTTTTGCCAGGCATCATTACATCAAGTATAAAAAAATCAGGCTGTACTTTCTGTGCAATTGTAACTGCATCATTGCCATTGCTAGCTTTGTAAACAAAGTATCCTGCCTTTTCTAAATTAAAACCAATTATTTCTAAAATATCTGGTTCGTCATCTGCCAAAAGAATTTTTATAGTTTGTTGCATATACAATTATTTAACAAATATAGAATGCAAGGTGCTTTATTGATTTTAATGCAAGTTAAGTAATTGTTAAGTTAAGTTTAAATTAGTTTATTTCGAATCACAAAATTTGAAATCAAACCAAAGCATACAAGTGAAACCATCTCTATATATTTGTAAAATGGAACAACAAAATAACAACCAACTTAATATAGAAATTAGCGAAGAAATGGCAGATGGCTCTTATGCCAATTTAGCTATAATAACACATAGTCATGCAGAATTTGTAATTGATTTTGTGAGTGTAATGCCTAATACACCAAAGAGCAAAGTAAAAAGTAGGGTAATTTTCACACCAATGCATGCAAAGCGTTTTATGAAAGCTATGGTTGAAAATATTCAACGATACGAAGCTGCAAATGGTGTAATACAAGATCTTGAACAAGTTGAAATACCTATGAACTTTGGAGGTCCAACTGCTCAGGCTTAAAATTTATCTTTCAGCATATCTTAACCAGCGTTCAGGAATATCATTATTGCTTGCAATAAGATAATCCGTTTTGCTACAAGGTATCATTTTACCATCGTGTGCTTTCATCCACCAGCGACCTGTTTTTTTGCTTTGCAAAAAAACTGTATCAAAATCGGCTAAAGCCAAAGTAAAATGATTGAAATTGTCAGCATCATCAAGATTTGCTTCAAATCTGCTTTTATAAATACCATCCATATAATACCAAAGCATATTACTAATTTGCTTGGCGGTTAATTGGTGTAAATCATGCTGTGGGTAATAACCATAAATACCAATGCTTGTAACATTATTGCTTAAACCAGCAAATTGCATCAGTTTACAAGCTTCTTCTCCATCAAAACCATTTGGTGTTAATCTATTGGCTGGTGCATGTGCATTTTGTATAGCACTTATATCAAAAGAAAATAAATTAGCATTACGAATGGCTGGTTCCATTTCATCTATATCATCTTTTACTCTCCCTACTCTATGACAATCAAACCTCAATTTATCAATAGTTTCAAGCATTTGCGGATGCACCAAATAACTTTGAAACCCAATGTGTGTGTAATGCTTTACATAGTTGGGTTCTCCAGTTAGTAAATCCATTAAAAAATTATCAGCCATTAATACGCTATCCATATTCAAATCAATAGATGCATCTATACAAGTTGCTTCTACTAATTTTTCCTGTTGTACATAGGCATTGTATTGTGCAAGCGTTATATCGTGGCTTCCACCAAGTATAACAACTCGTTTATTTTGCTCTAACAATTCTTTTACAATAGTTGATAATGCTGCATAAGTATCTTGTAATGTAGCTCCCTTTTTTACATTACCTACATCTGCTACTGTTACTGTATTATGCCAATGAAAAAGTTTATAAAATTCTTTTCGAATTGCATCAGGACTTGAAGTATTATCGTATTCTAAACCATTACCACGCATTTCACCACAACCCACCAATACCATATCAGCAGCTTCTATATTTGGCATTTCATCTTCATAAACTA
>JAPLER010000053.1 GCA_026391115.1 Bacteroidota bacterium
GAATACAAAATAAAAAAGCCAAAAAACGCTGGTGAACAAAACTTTGTTACAAATGTTACATTGTTACACTATTGATAATTAAATAGTTATGTGTAACAATTTGTAACAATATCTTTAATATTTGTAACAAACTGTAACAATTTAAAAAAGTATTGTTACACTTAATGTATTGATTTTCAACTTTGTAACATTTGTAACAATTGTAACAATGTTTTTATTGATAGAAAATAATAAAAATGATTTCTAATAAAAAAAGCCTCCACAATAGGAGGCTTTGAAAGGTTTTTTTAATGCTAATTACATTTATGAATATTATTGTAATAGTCTTTTAATGTAATTTTTTTTCCTGTTACTTTTCTATAAACTGAATAACCAATTGCGGGGCAAGGGTGGGTACGATGCCAACCAAATACATAGTTTACCACCACATCATCAAAATCTTTAATTTGTACACGTTGTGGTAGTTTATTAATTCCAATTTTATTGCTACCTAAATTAATAAACCTCCACCCTTGATGCTCTTTAATAGTGTACTCTTTTCCATGTGTGTCCCACACACGTTGCCACACGTTATCGTAGTATATGATATTATTTAGCATTGATTATTAATTGATTAATATTATATGCGTATATTATAGAGTTACCTGCTATACTACCAGTTCTAATTTTGCAGGTGGTTTGACACCTATTTCATCAAATATGAATGGTAAGCATAATTGGTTCGGGTCTTCTGGTATTGGTGCTTTTGGATTATCAGGGTCATCAGGATTACCATCTTTACCCCAGTCCCATTTCTGCCAATTAGTGCAACTTGGTTGGTCGTTTTCATCATAAACCCATTCTTTCGGATAACCAGGTTCATCAACACTAAAGCACATTGAAGCACATAAAATATCACATTGCTTTTTGCCGTTTGGGTCAGGGTCGCAATGTAAACAGTTCATACAGTATTCTTCTGTAAAATACATTCCTTCTGTACCGTTTGATGGTCTGTAAGGTTTGCCAGTGTATTTGCCCATTTTGTTTTTATTTTGACAGTTAATAATTAATCAATCGTACAGCAGGTAACAAGTGGTTTTGTGCAAGTGGGGCAGAAGTGCCAAACTTGTCTTTTGTAATTCTATCAATCATCAGTTTATATTTTGAGCTTTAGTTCCTTGAACCCCCCACCTGCACAAAGCCACAAGCCGTTATAGTCGCTTAGTCATTAAGGCTATTAAGTTTCTAAATAGCGGTAAAATATTTCTCATTTCTGCATCGCTTAAATAAGCCCTGTTGTCGTATTTTGTTTCGTGCAAAAACTTGTTGGTAATACCAATTGCGTTAAGTTCAAATTGTATGTATTTTTCAAAGGCACGTGCAAAAATTTCGTTGCGTCTAAACATATAATCTCCATCAAAATTTTTTAACAGTCTATCGTAATAATTGGTTGTTGTTTTATATTTTTCTTTCCAAATAATACTGTCTAAAATTTCAGTCATTGCTTTTCTTAATGGTGTGGTTTCTTGTCTCCATTTTTGGCGTGTGCTACGCCCACCAGTTAAAGCTCCTACTTCTTTGTCAACTTCTTTAAATAAACCAAAATAATAATCTATAGCGTGTCCGTATTCGTGGGCAACACTACCAGCACCACCAGTATAAACAAATCGTTGTTCTTTGTCAACATCTTTATTGTCTATGTATCTAGTAACATTAATAATAAAAGTGTGCGGCTCAAAGTGTGCTAAAGCACCACCAGCACCCCTTGCACCAAATGAAAATGAAACTAAATTGTGTAAACCTAAATTTTGTTTAAATTTTACAACCTTATCAATGTCATACAAGGCAATTGTTAAAGCACATATATAGTTAAATCTATCTTCTTGGGTAACCCAATTGCCAAAGCCTACACTGTTTAATTTAAAAAGGCTTATTAGCTTTTCTACACTATCTACAGTTTGAAATTGTTTAGGTAGTTTTAAACCTTTACGAAATTTGATGTAAAAGTTTTCAAAGCCGTTTTTTTCCCAATATTGTTCTAAACGGCTGTTGCGTCCAATAATGGTTGATGTGTCCTGTAGTTTAATGGTTGTTGCTTTTTTTTCCATAATTAACTAAATAGTTTTTGCCAAAAATTTTTCTTTTTGGGTTGGGGTTTACGAATAGGGTTTACATACTTGCTGCCACCGCTTAAAACGGCTTCATTTTTAATTTTACCCTTTGCAGCATCGTTAAGGGTTTTTGATTGTTCTTTTGTCATTGTGTGTGTTTTATATTTAAGAAAAAATATTTATTGTTTCCAGTTAAGGTTTTCTAAGAAAATAATGTGTAATTTTTGGTTGCTCCAATCTATGTTTTTTGCACTATAGATTTTTTTCATTAGTTCAACTGTAGCTTGTTTGTTGTAGCCTGTGTTTATGTAGCAAATTTCTTCGGGTAAGTCATCTATTAAGCACTCAATAACACTTACAATATTTGCATCAAACAACCTTTGCTCTTTTAAAAATATATCAACCATTTTGCCAATAAAAAAGCGTTGTGATTGTGCAAGCCGAATAGTTGTAAAAAATTTACAATGTAGTTTGCCGTTCCAGTTTTGCGAAAATTTTATGTAATCCATATTTTATAAATTAAAAAGGTAAATTGTCTTTTAAGTTTTCAATATCTTCATTGTCATTCAAAAAATCTGTTTTAACGAATTCATAGTAACGCCCTGCAATGGGTTTGCTTATAATTTCAAAATCAATCTTACTGCCGTTTCTAAATTCATTAACAATAGGAGTGTTTATGTTGCGTTTAAATGGTTGGCTTTTGTAACCCATATTATGCAATGTTTGTTTTACATAGTTTTTCTTATCGTCGCTTACTTTGGCTATGTATTTTACAACATCGTCTAAACTCATTGCTATAGTGTCGTTATCCATTACATCGTTGGTACGCTCAAATAAAACAGTAAGGTTGTGGCAAATGTTTTTTTCTAGTGTGGGTTTACTATTGGCAACTATTTTTTCTAGTGCTGTGGTGCGTAGTAGCTTTGTATCAAACCAATGACGCTCTTTGTTTTTAGTAATAATTTTGCGTTGCGATAGTAGGTGTAAAAACGCTGGTATTTCGTCTAATAAATCTTTTAATAAATCAACATTTCTTTTTTCAATTACTGGAACTTTAATAATCCAAAAACGAATTTCTTCTTTGTCAATACTTGCAAAATTATCTTCATTGTTACTTAGCAAAATAAACTTGCCGAAAAAGTCCATTGCTATTTGGTCAACACCTTTGCCCTCTTTCATTATGCTGCTAGCTGTTGATAGTCCTTTTATTCGCTCCATTACAACGTGCTTTTCAATCTTAGTTTCATCGCAACCAATGATTAGTTTACTTGCCCAATGGCTGTTGAAATTGTTTTCAAAATCTTGATTGCCTACAATAGCACAATTTTCTGTAAATATTTGTTTAAGCCATTTTAAGAACGTGGTTTTGCCTGTTTGTCGCTCACGACTTACAAGGCAAAGTATAGGTAAAATTTGTTGAGGGTTTTTGTACAATAGCGTTAAATAATCTAATGCTATTTCGTAACGTTTTATTGTAGTTGTGGCATCAATATTTATTTCTTCTTCTCCAAAAACGTGTTTAATAAAATCAATTGTTGCATCGCAATTGCCATTCTCAGGCTCGTGTGCAAATGGGTGATATGTGTTAAAACAATTACTAATAACACGCTGGTAGTTTATATGGTCGGGTACATTACAAAATGCTTTATATTTTGGTATGTACTTAAAAATATCTTTTATGTTATCTTCTTTTATGGTTTCTTTTCTTCGCCTGTGATAGGTGCGTGTAAGGTTGTTGTATTTGTCGGGTATTTCTATAAATTCGTGGTAATCGTCACCCACTCTAAAATAATCGGCTGCATTTTTGGGTATTCTAATAATACACTCACATTTATCGCTATCGTATTTATATAACGTGCCATTAAATCTAAAATCTATGTCTTTTAGTTCGTTTCTTATGGCAACGTGATAGTTGTAAAAAGCATTTACATCGTGTAAATTAAAATAAGTTCTAACGTGTGAAACGCCATAAGACACCTCCATTTTAACAAAATAGTTTCCAACATCTTTTTTCTTATTAAAGCTGGTTAATTCCTTTACAATTATTTTGCTATCATCGTTGTAATCAATTAGCAAATCGTCTAAGCCTTTGGGTTTTTTGTCTAAATTGTCGGTTTGTATGTGTGCAAAATATCGCAACACATTATCCATTTTACTGGTTAAATCGTAAAAAGAAACAACACTTTTAAAAAAGCTATTTGGTCTGTTGTATAAATCAACACCATCTTTTAAATCTTTGGTTGTTATGTTTAAACAGTCACCATCGGTAAGCCAAATTATGCGTTGCACCTTGCACACTTCAATTAGTTTTTTTATGTCGGTGTGCAACTCTCCAGTTTCTTTGTCTTTAAGGCAAGTTATAGAGGGTAAACCTACGCAATCTATACCACATATTGCAGCCTTAAACGCTTTAAAATAACCCTCTGTTAACACAAGTGTTTCAACATCTTTTTTTGCGTCAAATTTTGCCAACAATTGAGGTGGAAAAAATGGTACAACTGGCACTCCCTTTGGCATATTATACTTCATTACACTACCATCTTTTTTTACAATGGGGTCAACAAGGCGTGTAATTTTATAATCATTTATTTTATAACGGCTACCCTCTTTGGCAAAAGTTATTTTGTTGCGATCTAGTGTGTAACATAAAATATCAATACCAGTATTACCAGCCGAAAAAATGGGGAATTTTTGCAACTCTAATTTGTGCGGTTGCACATCTAAATTATTTTGCCACAACTCAATAAAATTAATGCTTTCGTCAATACCTAACAATTGCATCCTTTCATCAAAGTATTGTTGTGGGGTTTTTATATCTTCTTTGCTCATTAATAGAATTTAATAGGGTTGGGGTTGTGGTTATACTATTGCTTTTACATTGTCATCTGCCATTAAAACCATTTCAACGCTTTCGCAATGGTTTATTATTACGCTCCAATAGTCGGCTGTTTCTTTGGTAAGCATATTACTTGCATTACTGGTAATTATACACTGGCTTGTAAGGTTGCGTAAACTTACCAAACCTTTATACAATAAGGCTTTTGTTTGTGGGTTAAGTGCATCAATAAAGTTGATGTCTTGTTGTGTGAGTAGTGGTTGCATAGTGTTTTTTTTTAGTTTTGTAGATTATCGTATTTGCTCCAAATGAATTGCTACAATGCCCAAATGCGTTTTAATTTAGCTGCTTGAATTTGCATTGTTTCCTGTACATTATAATATTTTACAGCACAATAAAGTCGATTGGTAAAACTTTCATCTAAAGCCTTTAATCTTTGTCTTATGTTGTCAAATTGTTGCTTTGTCATATAAAATTTTAATCAATTAATATTTGAGGTTCATTGTCTGTTACAACAATATTTTTGTTTATAAAATCGTCTGCTTTTTCTTGCCAATACACCATTCTGTTTTTATTAACAACACCAAAATTTGTTTGCCATAAATTGCTGTAATGCCTAAGCCAAAACATAATGGCTGCCAACTCTAGCAATGTGTCTTTTGTGTTGGGTGGCTCTATTAATTTTACTTGTTTTTTTGACATAAAAATTGTTTTAAAAAAGGGCAGTAAGTAGAAACAAACCGCCGTTGGTTATACACCTATGATGAGAATTTTACAAGTTGGCTGCAACCTGTGTTAATTCGTTAATTTTATTGTTTAAATACACTTTTAACCTTAGTGTTTCATCTACGGTTGGCGGTCTTTCTCCAGCTAGTAAACGTTGTGTAGTTCTTTCGCTTAAAAACAACGCTTGGCTTAATTCTTTTCTAACTTCGTTTCGCTTTAAAATAACTTTTTGTAGTGTGTTTTTGTAGATACTCATAGGGTTAGTTGTTTAATATTTTACGCAATTGTTTTAACGTTATAGGTCTTTTAAAATGTAGGTATTGGCTACCAAAAAAATAATTATTGTGTAGTCCATAATGCCAATGTGTGCCTACAACTACATCTTTAAGTCTTGCCACTTGTTGTGTAGCTTTTATTTTAATGGCAAAAGCTGGTACGTGTTTGCGAAGTTGTTTTTGGTTGCGTTTGGTACGTTGTATAACTGCTACCAGTTGCTTGTAATCTGTTTTGGTTTGTATTGGCATAAAAAATTATTGTTTGCGTGCTTTTATAATTTCACAAATAGCATTGGCAAGTTTTAAATAACTTATCTCATCCATAGCAATAGTTATATTGCCAGCATCAATGTATTTATCTATACTGTTGTCATACTCTAAACTTGCTCTTACATTTTTTAATACTTGCTCTACTATGTAGGCTTCATCATTGGTTAGTGTTATGGTTGTTCTGTTCATAGTTTAGGCTTTAACATTAATTAACGTGCTTTTGTGGGCATCTGTAAACAATTGGCTTTCTTCTTGCAATGAAAAGAAACTTAGCACCTTGTTTATTAAAAAAGGGTGTATGCTTTTATCATCTCCACTTTCTATGCTTAACCAACCATCAATAGTTCGAGTGTTGGTTATTTGGCAATAATTTAACAACTCTTGCTTGCCTTGTTTTATGTTTTTGTAACCATAAATATTTACAAGCATTTCGGCTATTTTATACTTCCTTGCTTTTAATGGTAGTGTGGGTGTTGGTGGTTGCATTTTGTTTTAATTTAGAATTTTTATATAATTGCAATATTGTAATTGATTTACTTTTTTACAATCGCAATGCAAATATAAAGTGGAATATTTTGACACTGCCAAATATTTTTTATTAACTATGTTATTTTTTGGAAAAAATTTAATTCACCTAAGGAATAGAGAGGGTAAAAAACAAGCTGAAATGCTTGGTTTCATTGGTATAAATAGAACTACGTGGAATAATTATGAAAACCAAAAAAGTTTTCCAAAGCTGGAAGATTTTATAAAAATAGCCAAACATTTTGGCATAAGTGAGACTGATTTGCTACATACAAACTTAGAAAAAGAAGCGGCAAAACACTTGCCTAAAGCTGGCGAATACATAGACTTTGAAAAGGAATATTATAATTTATTAAGAACTTATAATGAACTAAGCAAAAAAACTGTACAGCTACAAGAAGAGCAAGTACAGTATTTAAAAAAACATCAACTTGTTAAATAATTTAAACTAAAATGTATATGAAAATATTATCAATATTAAGTATTTCAGCTAGTGTGTTTATGTTGATTGTTGTAATGGTACTAGCTGCTGAAATTTCACAAAGTGTAGAAAATGGCATAGACCGATTTTCGGAACTTTATTTCACTTTGTTTTTGCTATCGCTTTTCTTCTTAACATTTTCAATAATATCAACGGTTGTATCATTTAATAAATCAAAAAATAAAGTATGAGAAAATTATTTTTATTGGTAGCAGTAATGTTTTTTAGTGCCAACCTAAAGGCTCAAAAGGCTTACGATTATATAAGCTATAAAGGCAAATGGGGCAACTTTAGTATAACATTAAAGTATGGTGCTGGTTATGTAGCAGCAACTACATTAACTGCTGTAAATAGCAAAACTGGTGCAAGAAAAGTTTATAGTTACAATAGAGAGGGTAGCAGTGACAATTTAAAAGTTTGTTTAAGCAATACCACTAATAAAACAAACTACTGCATTAAATCTAGTGAATTAGAAAACGAAAATGAAACTATAAATGTTGCAATAAGCTGGGATGACAATGTAGAATTTTTTGAAATGAAAAAAGTAAAATAAACACAACAATATAACAGTAATAGAGTGTTGTAAGTTGTTGTGTGTTAATGAGTGGCAAATTTACCGCTATTCTCCACCTAACACCCTAAAACGCAACAATAGCAAGGGTTTCATAAAAAACAAGTCTATAAAATAACTTTATAGACCACTTTATGACTGTTAAGATTTTCAAAAATTTTAATAGTTATGAATAAAAAAAATTTTGTTCCCAAACTTTACCCACTTAACCACGACACACGTAAGGTGTGGTTTGTGCAATGGCAAGACAATAGGGGAGTGAAACGCAAAACTTATGGCAACCTTAATAAACTGCCTACCAAAAAAGCAAGACTAAAAGAAGCCGAAAACATTATTTTTAAACTAAGCCAAAGTGAATTGGTAGCACCTGTAAAAAGCTATAATCTTTACCAGCTTTTGAGCAAATTAGTACATAGTAAAATTGATGTACTGGAGCATAAAAGTTATTTGAGTTACGATAGTATTGTAAATGGCTTTGGTTATTGGTATAAGACTATAAAAAAGAACGACAACCCTATAACAGATTACTTTAACTACCTTGCTGCAAAAGGCTTACATAAAAACACCATACGTGGCAAATGTTGTGTGTTAAAAAGCCTTACAGCCGAATTGATACGCAATAAAACCATTAAAGAAAACCCATTTGAGGGCGTATTATTTAAGCGTGTAAAAGCTACTAGCAAACTGCCATTTAATACCATACAAACGCAATTGCTAAAAGATTATATGAGTATTTACAACACCCAACTATTGTTGGCTTGTGAGTTTATGTATTACCTGTATTTACGCCCAAATGAATTGAGACAACTAAAAATAAAAGACATACTTTTTGATGATTGGAAAGTGGTTTTAAGTGGCACTATTGCAAAAGATGATGACACTATTTACAAAAAAATTCCTTTGCCATTTAGAGACAAAATAAACACATTACGAAATTGCAACATGGACCATTTTATTTTTAGCCACAACAATAAACCAGGAGCAAAGATGTTAAGCGTAAATAACCTTAGCAACCAACATAAAATTATGCTTAAAAAGTTAAACATAAGTAACCGCTATAGTTTTTACAGTTGGGTACACACTGGCATTAAAAACGCTGCTTTGTCTAATATACCAATAAAGGAGTTGCAGTTGCAAAAAGGACACCACGACTTAAATATGTTTAACCAATACTTAAAAGATTTGGGCGTTGATGATTGTGTGGCACTGGTTAATAATTTTCCTGCAATGTGATCACGTAACTTATTTAATTGCGTTGGCAGCTGTGGTGTTTTTTTGCAGGATCATAACGCAAAAAAAGTAGTTACTTCAGATATTTAAACCCTGCTACAATTAAATATTTGGTGTGTAGTGCGGTGCAAATATTTTTAAGCAATTGTGAAAGGCTTTGTTTTGAGGTGCGAACCTGGAGAAAAGAAAACCCCACATAGAAATGTAGGGTTTTTCCAAAACTAACTGCTTATGAGAGAAAAATTTTATTTGCGTTTGGTTGCTTTCTTCTTAGGAGTTGCTTTTTTAGTTGTAGCTTTTTTATTAGCTGTTTTTTTAGGTGCTGCTTTCTTTTTAGCTGTTTTCTTTTTGCCTCGTTCCATTGTAGCACTGCATACGTCACCAGCTTTATTAATGAAATACAACTTTCCTTTTTCACGTTTTACAACGCCTTTCTTAATTACTTTTGCCATTGTGTTTTATTGATTGGTTAAAAAATTAATTGAAATATTCTATTAGTAAGTAAGTGCCATTGTTCATTCCTACATTGTCGCATCTAGTACCATTTACATCAAATATTGATAGATAGATAGTTTTAGATATTGGCTCTGGCGAATAAGTATAATGCAATGGAGTGCTGTTATCATCTTGCATTGCACACATTAAAAGTCCTATTTTATTTACATCAATTTCATTGTCGAATTGAATAATAAAACCGCCTATTTGGTCTCTAGTAAAAGACACGTTGCCAATTGTATTTTTTTTAAAATCAACAACTGGATTGTCTTCATTGCGTTGCTTAAAAAAGCATTTAATTTTTCTTGACATTAAAAAGGGTTTAATTATATAAAATAAATTCAATAGGAGTGTTTCTTAATATTCCATCGCTATAGCTATTGCCATCATCTTTGAGTGATAATAAAATTAAACCACTAGGAGAAATATTATCAACTTCGTTATGACCATTAAAGTCAGCACTACCCTTGTTATTTTGCCCAATATTGTAGTACATTCTATCTAATTCAATGTCGTAAGGAAATGAAATTAAATAATTGCCTATTGAGTTTCTAGTGGCTATAAAATCTCCACCAAAATTGTTTTCAAAAGTTAATAATTGGGGTGGGTTTGTTCCAGTTTGTAACTTTATTTGCCCTCTAAAAATTTTATAGTTTGCACTGCTATTGTTTCTAGCTAAAAAAAAAAGGTTTATTTCTTGTTGGGCTTCAAATAATTTGGTTACAAACAAATCGCTGCTTATAAAAAGTAAACTTGTTTCGCCCTCTTCGGTAATAGTGCCACTTTCTTTTACGTATCCATCTAATTCGTAAATAAATTGTATTACATTGCCACCTATCGGCAATTTTCGTTTTTCTCCATTGCTAAATATTAACTTAAAAATACCCTCATCGCTCAATCGTTCTACACCTACTTTGGTTACATCGTCTGTACGCAAATATAAGCCTGTATCTTCAATACTTAAACCACTATCTCCGTCTATAATCTTTATTAACTTGTCTGTTATTTTTATTTGCATTGTTTAAATTTTGTTGTTAAGGAAATGTTTTAATAAGGTTGCAGCACCTATTTGTTTGTCAACTGCTGTGCTACTAAATACACCATCCGCAACGTATTTCCCTGCTGTATAGTGTTGAGTTCCACTCCATACATAAGGGTTATTTTTTTTGCGTCTAGCATAACCAAAACCATTGTAACGCTCAAACAAATAAATCATTCCTGCAACACTCCAATCTTTCCATTTGTCTAAGCCTTTAATCATTAAAGCATCAATTGCACTTTCTTCAAATGTGTAAGTTGTGCCGTTTGCTGGTGCTGCTTTTGGTCTATTGGTAGGCACGTTTATAGTTCTTTGGTTTAGGCTATCTCCATTGTGTAAATGAGTTCTAAAATTACATCCACTTTCTCGAGCGTGTAGTATAGCAATAAAGTAATAAGGCATTGCAGCATTTACTTTATTGGCAATAGATTGATAAACTTGTTTATTGGTTTTAGCAATATTTAAAAAACTATTTCCAGTGCTAATAAAACTACTTTTTATAGTAGCTGCATTAAACATATTGGTTGCATTTTGCAAATAAGCTGGTGTGTAATTGGTTTCAAACATAATATCTAGTTTGTCGTTTAAACTATCACTTAAAACATATTTACGATAATAAATAACCATAGCCACAATAATTATTGCAGCTATGATGTAAATGATTATGTAAAATTTTTTATTCATTATTTGAATATTCTAATCAGCACAATTACAATAATGGTAAGTGCTAATATTTTTACAAGTGGGCTAGTGTTTTTGTATCGTTGGTACAATGTTTTTTTTGTTTGTTCTATTGTATCGCAATCGCTACAAGGGTTTGCACCTGTGCAGCCTGTGCAAGGTTGTTGGGTTGTTGTTGTGCTGGTGTTGTTTGTAGCTGCTGTAGCTACAGTTGCAACACTTGTTGCTTTTGGGCTGTTTGGCACTTCGGGCGTTACAGTGTTTACTATTGTAGGTTTAACAACAATTAAATTGCCTTTATCGTCAAACGCTCCTAAAGCTGGTCTAGGTGGTATAACAATATTATTACTTGTAATGCCTAAAGGTTTTACATCCATTGGCTCTATTGCTATTTGTGTAATAGGTTTAACGTTTAAACCACCTGCTAAACCTGCAATAGTGCCTACTGTGGCTACTGGTTTAGTGTTGTTGGGTTTATCGTTATTTACTTGTTGTGTGGGTGGCAATTTCCCGCCATTATCTTCTAAAATTTGTATAAAACTTTTCATAAATTAAATTGATTTTTTAATGATACCATAAACTAATAAAGCGATAATAAAAACACTTACTAAGCCTATACAAAGCCTTACAATGCTTTCGTTGTCTAGCTCTACAGTTACAGTAACTTTGGGATTGTCTCCTACTATGGTGTTTAGTAAATTCATAAATTATTTAAACTGCATCCAACTTGGTTGTGCTGTAACAATAGTTGCACTACCACCAGCTTTTACAGTTTTTATTTTAGCTATTAATAAATCTAACTCGCTTGTGTTGTTAATTATCCAAAGTGTGTTACTTGGTACATTTACATACTTCTTTAATTCGGCTAGTGTTTTGTCTCCTACAATGCCATCCTGTGCAACACCCAAAGCATTTTGTAATATTTTTGCTGCTTCACTTTTTTTCATATACATAATAGGAAAACCA
The DNA here is from genome assembly GCA_026391115.1 of Bacteroidota bacterium. Lineage (GTDB taxonomy): Bacteria > Bacteroidota > Bacteroidia > Chitinophagales > Chitinophagaceae > CAIVPM01. The sequence continues at coordinate 12,186 of JAPLER010000053.1, forward strand.
TTGGCTACTGCTAATACTTGTTGTGGTGTAGCGTGTGTAGTTGCTGCCTGTGGTGTGGCTGCTGGTTGTGTGCCTGCTTTATCTTCTACTTTTTTGGCTTGTTTTGCTTTGGTAATAAATAGTATTACAACTGCAATAATTAAAAAGGCTACTAAGCCAATGATGATTTTTTTATGGTTCATTTTAAATTGATTTTATTGTTGAGTAGTAACCTGTTTTAAGTTTAGCAATGTCTCCATTGTCAAAACTTGCATCTAAACTGGTAGCCAAACTTTCTTCTGCAACTTCTTGATAATATTGTGCTAACAATTGCACTTCTTGTATTGACTGCATACTATTGATTGCAGCAATAAAATTTTCTTCGTTGTAGTTTGTTGGTCTCCAAAAATTACCAAACCCTTTAACATCTTTAGTCCAAAGCGTTTCGGCTCTATTTCTTATTTCTTGCAACCTTGCTAATGGTATTCCTGTTTGTGTTGATTTGGTGGCATCTGCTGCCAAATTACCTACAGAATTTACACCAGCTTTTGCCGCTTTATATACTTTAATTATTACAACAACTATTATTAAAATAATTACTGCATAAATGATAAAATATAACCAGCTTTTCCCTTTTTCGTTTGCTCCGCTTACTATTTTGTCTAACATAAATTAGCGTTTAAAAATTTTATAAATAATAACCACTACCAAAACAATTGCAACTATGTAAATGGCTTTACTGGTGCTGGTTTGTGCTGGTGATGCTGTGGCTGTTTCTAGTGTTTGTAATGTTTCTTTTTGTTGTTGTGTGGTTTTTAATTTGCCACAACTCATTGTACTATATGCAGCATTTAATTTGCTTTGCAAATCGCTTATTACATAAAGGCTGTAACTGTGTAAATTGTCATCTCTATCGGCTGCATAAATTTTATCAACGTTTAATTTTTCAACTTCCAAAGCGTCAACCATTTCTTTAATAGTTGCACAATTATTTGTATCTCCTAAATTTAGCAAAGGAAATTTTGCATATAATTTAGAAGCTAAAAAAAACTTATACATTCCTTGTTGCCAATTGCAATTGCCATTGTTTTTTGGTGGCAATCCATAAGCATCGTAAGCACTATAACAAGCGTTGTTGTTGTTGGCGTTGTTATAAAAATTAAGCATATCGTTGTATTGCCACATACAACCAAATGTTTTTATAATTTCAAGACACATTAAACGAATATCATTAGGCGTAGCAGCCGCAGCACTTGCAGCCGCAGCAGCCGCAGCACTTGCAGCACTTGCAGCACTTGTTTGCTGTTGTGCAAGAAAGTCTTTTGCATTTTTAATACTCCATTGTTGTAATTCTCCTATTGTCATCTAATTGTCTTTTTTTATTATTAACAAAGCAATTACTGCAACTACCATTACTGCAACAATTACTATTACAGTTTGGTTATTGCTTTTGCTGGTGTTACCCTGTTGCTGTAGCTTAATTTGTGTAACTGCATTTGTAAGTATTGCGTAGCGTTCTGTTTCTGTTTTTGCATTGTTTAATTGGCTTTGCAAAACATAGTTTTGCTCATTGCTTAGTTGCCCTAATGACTGTTGAAATTTCTGTTCATTCTCTTGTAACTGTAGTTGTTTTTTTGCAATTTTATTACCAGTAATAATACTGTTAATTGTATTTGCAACACCAGTTACCGCTCCTACTATTTCGCCTATTGCCATTTTAAACTATTTTCTTTTAATTAATGCAAAGCCTACAACAACCAATAACACTACACCTACTGCAACCAAAACAAAAGTCATTGTGTTGTCTTTTTTTGGTTCGTCTTGTGCTGCTGTGGCTGGTTGTTGTACAATTACTTGAGGTGTGCCACTACCGCCATTTGTAACACTACTACCACCATTAGGCAATACAATCGTTTGCTGTGCTGGTGTGTCTTTAGTAGCTGTAATTATTTGTGCTGCTGTGCTGCCTAAACCTTGCACCACATTAAGCCAACTTGGTGGCTGGTTGGTTGCACTGTTGGGGCTTGCTGCTGGGTTTTTTGTTATATTTGCACCAGCTATAAACGCTGCTGCTTGTGGGTTTCTAAAAAATCTTACTCCGTATCTATTAGTCATAAAACAAAGGTTTTTAAGGTTAAAAATTAGGCTTCAATGTCTAGCTGGTTTGTGCTTGCGTTCCACACGTGTTTTATAGATGTGTTGCCCTCTATTGGTTCGGGTGGTTTTACTTCTTGCGAATTATCTGCACCAGTATTATTGTTGGTGTTATCGCTTGGCAAATCGCTATGCTCTAAACCCTCTACCAGCTTACTGTATTGCAATTGAGTAAGCAAGTCAACGCTATGCCCTTTTACTTCTACTGCACCACCGCTTAACTTAGCCATTTCGCTTGCAATTTGTTTATAAATTGCAGCTTTCATTGCTGGTGTAGCTTCTTTTAAATATTGCAATAGTTTAGTTATTTGTGATGCAGGGTCGTGTTCGTTTGCTATATCGGCTGTAATGGCTAGTAATTGTAAAGCACGTTGGCAATTCAATAATAACTTAGCCCTAATAGCATCGTCAATATTTGAGGGAATAAGTGCCGTTAATACATCCAATACTGGACTTTCTAGCAAAGTTTTTAAACGTTGCACAAATTCAACTGAAGGCTGCACGTGGTCGTAAATCCATTTGTTTAAATTGCCACCAAATAATAGCTTTAAAAAGCTAACTATTTTGTTAAAAAATTTTTTCATTGTATGTGTTTTTATTGATTAAGAATTAAAGTGTTAAGTCTGTTTTTTCTAACACTGTTATTCGTTGCTCGTGGTTTTCAAATTTTATTTCGTGTCTGTTTACCTTGTCAATTGTTTTGTCGTGTTCGTTTACCAAACGCTTTAAAAAGTAAACAATAAGGGCTAATAAAAATGTAGAAATAGTGCCAAAAACAACAAGCATTTTACTTAACATTTCTACGCTATTAACTTGTGTTGTTATATCCATTCTATTTGCGTCTTATTAGTATAAATACTGTAGTTAAAACAACAATTGCAATGGCAACAATTACCAATATTTTTTTTGTGTTAGTTGGTGTTTTGGTGTCGGTTTTTTGGGCTGTTATTTCGGCTGCTTTTTGAGTGCCTACATAAGTGCCAATTGTTGACGCTGCAAGGTTTGCTATTTCGGCTACACTACTCATTTTTTGGTTTAAAAGAAAGGGCAAATAATGGGTATTATTTGCCCTTTAATCATTAGATAAATTGGGTTGTTAAAAACTAGGCGTTGATGTAGTTTTGTGCAATTGTTCTAGTAGCAAGGTCGCTGTAAGCGGCTTCTGCTAATCTATCCAAAGCCATTTCTTCATCATAAAACGCACCGCAATAGAAAATAAATGTTACTTCTGTTGGCGTGTCACTGCTAACACGTGCAGCAATTGGGTAACTAATTTCTGTTGCACCATCCAATTGGAAAGGCGTTTTAACAATAATCATCTCTCTATCATTAGCAGTGGTGCTTTTGAAACTAGAAAAGTTAATTGTTCTTGGTGCTGGTTTTTGAAAATGGTCTTTTTCTTGCAAAGTCAATACTTTGCTTAAAGCGTTTCTGTTGGTACTTTCAACTTGCAAACGCAATACACGTGTTGGATAGCGTGCAATGGCTGCTTTAAATTGTGCAATACTTACACTGCCGTTTACAGTAGCTTCTAAGCCCTCTATTCCATTAATTTCGCCCTCTACTAATTGTTTAGCATTTTCGGGAAAGTAGCTAGGAAATAAAGAAACTACGTGCTGTGCTGTTGTTGCATTGGTAACAGTTACACTAAAAACTCTTTCGCTCATATTTGCTGCTTCGTCTGCAAATCCTGTTGCGTTGCCAAAATTTAAGTGTGGTAAATTGGCTACTACAATTTCTTGTGGTGTCATAAAAATTTGTTTTAAAATTTTTGTTGTTAATAAATTGGGTTACTTGGTTGGTGCTGGTGTTGTTGGGTCTTTTTTAAAGGCTGAAATTTTGCCGTCTTTATCTGCTTTTGAATTGGCTACAACTACCATTGTAACTACCAAAGCAACAACTGCAAAAACTGCTAGGTTTGCCCATTTACTTGTAAAAAACATAGTTTAATTTTTTGGTGAATAATTTCGATTAGAGCAGCAAAATATAAAACAAATTGAAATGCTTGAAACGCAATAGGTGTAAAGGTTTCAAATGTTTTTGGTAGGTGTAAAACTTGTAAAAAATTGCATAAAAAAAACACTCAAATTGAGTGTTTTTTAAACCAATAGTGGCGAACTGTCAAAGCGTGTTTGTGTTTATATATTATTACTTATGCTTTCGTTTTCTGTTATTGGTTATATCTTGATAAAAAGGTTTAAGTTTTTGATTGTCTCGTTGGGCTTTTAATTGTTGTTGTTTTAATGCTGCTGGTGTGTTGGTTGGTTGGTAATCGCTTTGGTAGTTTATTTTAACACCATTCTTTTTGGGCTTAAATATTTTTATTAAAGCTGGTAAAAAAAGTAACACTATAAAGCCTATAAATAAAGCACTCATATTAATTGTTTTGTGTGTGAATAATATTGTAAATAGCATCAACATATTTTGGTGGTAATTCCTTTGCAGCCTTGTAAGTGTAAGGCTCTAAAAACTTTTTTAACTCTGCATCAAAAGCTGCATCTATAAAAATCCAACTCCATAACACACACACTTTTACTTTGTGTATTTGTGCAATTTTGCCAATGGTGTTGCGGTGTTTATATTCTGTTTCTTGGTTGGGTTGCATAGGTTACATTTGAATTATTGTGTAATCAAATTTGCTTTTACTTTTTCTTATTTCTTCGCCAGCTTCTTTTATTTGATACCAGTTAAAAAACTTGTCTTGTCTTATGTTGAAATTGTCTAGTGTTTTAAACAATACCATTGCATTGTAATTTTTTGCTATATATGGCGGAACATCGCTAAGAGAATGAAACATAAAAGCTAAATCAAAGTTTCTTTTTCTCATATCAATAATGCACTTTTTTAAAGCATTACTAATATTACTGCTTACATATTTTGCAGCATCTTCAAATATTACAAAAGCGTTGCGTTGGTAGGTGTTTAAGGTTAAAAACAAATCGCTATCGTCTGCATCTTCACATCTTATTTTTTTACTTCTAACATTTTTTAAACTCTCAATATCAACCACATCAAAATCATTATAAAATGGGTGTGCATCGGTATCTACAACTATTATTTTATTAGCAATGTGGCTTTTAATAAAAGCATTAGCAACATTGTTGGCGTGGGTGGTTTTGCCACTGCCACGCTGCCCAATAAAAAGAAATAATTTGTTTTGTCTTTCGCTCACAATTACAAGGTTTTAAGGGCTGCAAAATTTGGTGTTAAAGCACCCAACAAACTAAGCATAAGCAACATTTGTGGGCTTAGTTGTTGCTGCTTTTCTCTCATTATTTGCTTTAAGGCAAACTTTATGTTTTCGCTACTTCTATTGTCAAAAGCCAAATCTTTTTGAAAGGTTTTAACATTATCGTACAACTCCAATATTGCACTTTCTTCGCTGGTGTAGGTTGGTGTTTCAGTTGCTTTGTTTTTGTGTGCTGCTTCTTGCTCACGTAGCATTAAATGCAACTTTTGCATTGCACCATCTCCATAAATTTCACGTGACTTTGTTTTTAGTTTTCGGTTACTTAAATAGGTAAAACCAAATTCCTGTACAGTGTCAAAAGTGGTTACTATTATATCTGCTACAAATTCCAATTGTTCCTCACTCATTGGCTGCTTTGGTATAGCTGTAGTAGTTGGTTGTTGTGGTGTTGTTGGTTCGGCTGGTGCAACTTCTTTTACTGGTTCTTCTAATGGTGCTGGTGGCAATTCAACCTCTGTAGCAATAACTGTAGGTTGTGCAACATTTTCTATTAAACCTTCTATATTGTTTAAAACAATGGTTTTTTTCATAGCTTAGTCTTTATATTTTTTTAACACTTCTACAAGTGGTTTAAACTCTAATTTGTCAATAAAGTTTTCTTCTTTTTTGCCAAAAAAACTTGGTGTTATAGCTGCTGTAAGTTCTTTTATTATAGACTTTACTACAGTTTGAATTTTTACCTTTTCTTCACTAAACACACCTTTATTGCTCACGCCTATATGGTCTGTAATGTTTACAATAAAAACTTTAACAGTTTTTAAGTCTGCTTTTAAGGCTGCATTTTCTGCCTGTAATTGTTCTACGTTCATAATGTGTAATGTTTAGAATGATTTTAGCTTGCAAACATCTTTAAACAAACTATTTTTAAATAATATAGGCTCTATATACTTGCTACCATCTTTGCCATCGGGTACTGGTGTAATGAAAGGAATTTTTAAACGATTTGCTTCACAAACACGTGTATAGTGCAAACCAACATCTACCAAATACCTTAACACTTGATTATTGTTTTCAAACACACCAGCTTCTACATAGGCTTCTATGTTGGCATCCATATACTTACTTTCTTTTGCATCCAACATTATCGTATATGATTTTCGCTTGCTGCTTTCAACTGCTTCTTTATCGTTGTAATAATGTTGTACATCATTATTTGCAATTGCTGGAGTTTGTATTGGTGGTGTTTGTAAATTGTCTGTTGGTGTGTGTATTACATCAACAACTTCAAAAAATGCAATTGCATCTGCTTTGGGTTGCTCTACATTTTCATTGGTGTTGTTTTCAACTGCTGGCTGTTGCTGGTTATCTGTTGTTGTGGTGTCTAAATTCTCACTCATTTTATTTGCTTTTGTATAGCAA
>JAPLER010000082.1 GCA_026391115.1 Bacteroidota bacterium
CTGGAAGATTGAATGCTTATAGGGCTTTGCAAAAAGCACAATCCTTATTAAATAACAATACAGTAGCTGCTATTGACAGTTTTAAAGCAACATACAATTGCAATACCATACAACTAAGCTGGAAAAAGAATATCAATAACAATAATGTTGTAGTGGTTTACAGTAATGTAAATGATATTGGCACAGCAACCAATGGCACACAATATAGTATGGGTAATAGCTTTGGTTATAATAGTAAAGTTGTATATATGGGCAATGCATCAAACATAACCATACCCTGCAATGATAGTATGCTACACTTTTTTAAAGTATTTAGTGCAGATGCCAACAACAATTATTCTCTTGGAAGAACTGTAGAACTTGTAACCCCAGCATATATTAATACAAGTGGAACTATTCAACAAAATTTCGATTTTTTACCGTTGTATCCCACACAACAATGGCGAACCATAAATCCAGATAATGATATTAGTTGGATACACACTGTACAAGATACAGCACACACTGGTGCAGGAGATGCCTATAGTATGTGTATGTACAATTACAAATACAACACCTTGTTAGGAGCAGTAGATATTTTAACAAGTCCATTAATAAATATTCAAAATAGCGATTCTATTAAACTTAGTTTTTGGTATGCTTACCAATATAGAAGCACAGGCTTATCTGTTGCTGATAGTTTTGAAGTTTTGGTTTCAACAGATTGTGGTAAAACATTTACAAGCCTTTGGCAAAAAGCTGGTGCAGATTTAGGTACAACAACTGCCACAACAGCAGATACCGCATTCTACCCATTTGGATTAAATAAATGGAAAAATATTTCTTTAGACATTTCATCGTATAAAAACAATAAGAATTTGCAATTTGCTTTTAGGGCAGTAAATGGCAAAGGCAATAATTTGTTTTTAGATAATATAGGCATTGCTGTTTTATTTAAAACCGATATGGCTGTAAGCAACCTTATTTCATTATCAAATACAAGTTGCGATAGAACCATACAACCTGTTGTAACACTAGTAAACAAAGGATATAACAGCATTACATCATCTAAAATAAATTACAGTATTGATGGTGGTGACATTATTACAACAAACTTTACTGGCAATATCAATAAAGGAGATAGTGCTCAAATATCATTGAATGTTTCGAACCTATCATCAGGAAATCACACTATAAAAATATACAGCTCATTGCCTAATAATACTGCCGATAGTTATCTACTTAATGATACTTTACAGTATAGTTTTTATGTAAATATTTACATTGATAAAGCCATTAGTGAAAACTTTGAGAGCAATACTTTACTACCAAAAGACTGGACAATACATCAAAATATTGATGATGAAATTACCTGGACAACAACAAGCATTGCAGCAAAAAATAGCAACAAAAGCATTGCTATAAAAAACTATGTTTACCGAGATAAAGGCAAGATGGATGACCTGATAACACCTGCATTTGTATGTACAAAAAATTATGATAGTGCATTTATAACTTTTGATTATGCCTATGCTTTACGTAGGTTAACAGATTCTACTTTTTTTGATACGCTGCAAATAGATTACACAAAAGACTGTGGTGCAACCTGGAACACACTTTGGAAAAAAACAGGAAAAGCTTTAACAACATTTAGTCAAACCCAAAATGAAGTGTATGAGTTTATTCCAGAACAAAACCAATGGAAATATGATTCCATATTACTATCAACTAATTTTAAAATTGGCGATATTATTCAAGTAAGATTTAGAAACACCAATCTTTGGGGCAATACAGTTTATCTGGACAATATCAATCTTTTTGCAAAATTCTATCCACAAGGTATTCAAGAAAAAGGCTATGCCATATACCCCAACCCTACCAATAGCATTATCAATATTCAACATTTAAACACACCTACAACTTTAAAAACCATTGAACTCATAAACAGCATTGGGCGAAAAGTAAAAACCATACAGTTTACTGCCAATGCCGATAAAGATATTCAGCTAAATGTACAAGGGCTAGCAAGCGATGTATATTTTTTGCGACTGATTTATACCGACAAAACAATTGTAGAAAAATTTGTTAAAGTGCCGTAGTCATATTAGGATGCAATTGGAATGAAGTTGATTCCACATAGAATTGGAAAGAAACCATATAGAACTGAAGAGAAACCATA
>JAPLER010000165.1 GCA_026391115.1 Bacteroidota bacterium
CAGCTTTTGAAACAGGTGTTTTTAAAATATGTTCTGCTCTGTTTTTTAATTCTTTTAAAATAAAGGATGCTAAATCAATAGGGGAATAAAACCTATCATTAACTTGTACTTTAACTAAACTTTCTGTGTTGTCGTCTATTACTTTATAAGCAAAAAAGTTAGCATTTTCTTTGATGTCGTTATAACTTTTTCCCATCAATCTTTTCGATGAAAAAATAGTATTTTCTGGATTTATTTCTAAATGTTTTTGAGCTTCTTCACCAACAATAATATTATTTTTTTCATCAAAATAAATAATGCTTGGAACGATGCTATTTGCATTATGTTCTTTCAAGCAAATAGGTTGTTTGGTTTCGGGGTGTATAATTGCTACTAAACTATTGGTTGTACCTAAATCAATGCCAACAATCATTTCAGCTTGTTGTAAACTTCCTGTTGCTATATTAATTGAAATTTTAGCCATAATAATTTGCAAATAAAAGTAATCTTGTTTTAGGTTGGTTACGATTTGAAAAACAAAAGCCACCTTATTGAATAAGATGGCTTTTTGCTTAAACTCTTCACTCTATCAAAATGAGAGCTCTATCTACTTTTCCTTATCTTCTTTTTGCTCTAGTAGCAGGGAATTGATTACCTGACTTGTTTTTTGTGCTTGTTCCTTCAGGAGCACCTACATGATCCATTGCACATCTAAAACCAATTGTGCTACTAGCTTGATCTTCTTCTAAAAATCTCCTAGCTCCTGGACTTAACCAATAAGCTTGATCATTCCAACTACCGCCTTTATATACTCTTGATTTATCAGAAACTAAAGTTGTGATACCATAACCATAATTCGCACCACTTAAAGAGTCACCATCTAAGAAGTTAACAGCATAAGCATGTTGATAGTTCCTTCTGTTTCTAAGTACAGAATCACTTTGTCTTGTCATCATAATTCTACCTAAACTATCTCTTAAATTACCTTGACCTTTACTCATATCAACAACTTTAAAGTCATTACCACGAATACCAGCCATATCACTAATATCTGATCTTATTGGTCTAAAAACGTCAAATACCCACTCATTCACATTACCTGCCATATTATATAAACCAAAACTATTAGGTGCATAATCATTAACATCTGTAGTGTAAGAACCATTATCATTTAAGCCACCTGCAACACCCATATAGTCACCAGTCCCTCTTTTAAAGTTAGCTAAAAAAGCTCCTTGATTTGCTCCACGATTAGTATATCTTAAATTGTCAAAACCATCGTTTTTCCAAGGGTACATTTGCTTGTTAGCGTGTACTTCCTCTCCACGTTTCTTTTGATTAAACTTCTTTTGAGGATTTTGACCTATAAAACCATAAGCTGCATATTCCCACTCAGCTTCTGTTGGCAAACGATAAACGCCATATAAAATACCATCTTCGAATTTAACTAATTTACGTGGTTTACCTTGTGCATCTTTTAAAGGGCTTTTGCCACCAGAAATTTTCTTACCAGGCTTAGCTTGGTATTCGCCCATTAAATATGATTTGTAATTGAAGTTGTCCTGACCAGCACCTTTCATAGTTTTAGAAATCTGAGTTTTATCATCTAAGAATCCTTCTGTCATAAGTGCTTTTTCATTTACACGATCTGTTCTCCACTCACAAAAACGTTCTGCTTGCTTCCAATTTACACCAACTACTGGATAGTAATTAAATGTTGGGTGACGGAAATAATATTCTACGTAAGGTTCATTATAAGATAACTCACTTCTCCAAACCAAACTATCTGGTAATAATGGATCAGTTATAGTTGGTTGACCAGGAAATACATTTTCGTGCCAATATAAAAATTCACGATAGTGTACGTTAGCAATCTCAGTTCTATCTATAAAGAATGAGTTTACAGTCATACGTTTTGGAACGTTATTCCAATCTTGCATTACGTCTTCTTGTGTTTGCCCCATCATAAAAGTACCACCTTGTACAAATACTAAACCTGGAGCAGTTTTCACATCTTTGGGTTTAGGTACATTAAAGTTACCTTGAGTCTTGTCGTTGTACTTCCAGCCAGTTACACTAGATTCACCTTTTTTGGTAGTACCATTTGATTTTTTACTGCACGAAGCCATCATTCCAGAAAGTGCTAGTAATAAAAAACAATTCTTTACAGCTGTTTGCATTTGCATAGTTGTAATTTAATTTGATTTAGATAATAAAAAAGTTGGGTAAAAATATATTCTCGAACTTATTTATTTAAATTAATTTAAAAATGTGTATTTCTTTTTTACCGCCCAAAGATATACTTTGCAAATGTTATAAAAAACTAAAAATTTAAAACTTTCGATATTTTTTTTGGTATCGTTGTCAAACCAAGGAAATTTTATTATAAAAAAATGTAATAAAAACTATGATCAAACCGTTATCAAATCAGCGTTTTGGTTTGCAATTGTTTTTTTGCACTATCAATAAAATTTATTTTATTGATAGAAAATATTTAGATTTTTAACATTTTAACCTATTATTGCAATTCAAATGGTAGCAAAAATTAAAACGCATAGCTACCCATATTTAATTGATGACTATACCTCTACACTAATTTTTACTGTTACTTAATTCATTATTCGATCAATTTAAATGTATTTCTAAATGAGAAAAAGCGTTTTATTTATTAGTGTGGCTACAGGCTTATGTTCATTATTTTATAATCAAGCACAAGCACAGCTTTCAGAAACTGTCAATCCCAGAACAACAGCTGTTCCTTTTTTACG
>JAPLER010000433.1 GCA_026391115.1 Bacteroidota bacterium
ATAATTCTACCGTTTGCTCAAAATCAAGATTATTATAAATTAAATTAGTGTCTTCAAAATTAATAAAGTCATTTTCATTCGTGCTTTTAAATAATAACACTTTGGTTTTATTGCCATTTAAAACATCTGTAGAAATATTTATCTGAATACACTCTTCATTAAATCTCATTGTCAATAATTGAGATTGATACTGATTGATATTATTTTTTTCCATATTTTAAATATATTAATGTTGTAAAATTAACAAGATTAAATTTAGTTTTAATAAAAAAATAAACTATTTTCAAATCATTATAAAAAGAATAGGAACGCTATCGCTGAAGTATTTGCACCCACCCAAGCCAACGCTCTGCCAACGCTCCTAGGGTTTTGGCTTTCCCAACGCATAAACAGCACATTGTTTTTTTTATAAGCGTTATTATTGTTTATTTGGTTTTATATAAAAAAACAAAGAGCTGTTTCCCAACCCTCGAAGCCAAAACCCTTCCCAAGCTATGTTACATAATGAAGGCTACATTATAGTTCAAGCCCACGAACACCGATGGGCTCGAAACTATAATTTCATTATGTAAAATAGCCGCCACAGCCAACGCTCCCACCCAAAAGCGGTAGAGTATTTGCATTGTTTATTGAAGATGCCATTACGTTTCCGTACAACATTTGTTATAAATAGAACCAATCCATTTCGCAAGAACAATCAGGCATCCTCAATAATCAAATTTGCCCACAAGAGTATAGTTTTTTATTTGCCAGAACATCAGTAGTAAATTGCTTTTAAGCTGTCTTGATGCTACCCAATACAAATAAAATATTCAGTTAAATAAACAGATACATTTTCAGCAGAAACAATGAAGCACCAAGCCAACAATAAAAGCAATCAGAACATCCCAATAAGCAAATAAAAAACGATACCCTTGTTTCGCTACTGCCAGCGCACTAGGTAAGTTCAGTTGGGGCAATCTTCCATTTCCCCAAACCCCTATGGATGCAATTTTTTTTAAAATAATGCTAGAAAATCCCCACTTCGATTGAAGATTAGTAGTAGGCATTATTTCAAAAAAAACAGCTCAGGTTGACCTTTATCCGAATGTTGATTGATGAATGGAAAGTTACGGGCATACTTGGATTTTTTCTTTGGATAAACAAACGATATTTTTAATTCCTATAGTCTGATACATATTCTACACTTAAAAGCACTATAAGTCCAATATAAGCCCACATTATAGATAAATGAGTGCAAAATAAAAAACCCTCTCTTTCGAAAGGGTTTACTTTGCAACATTGCAGACTTTGCAAACTTACAAACTGATGGTATTTTTTAGAATACTTCTTGAACTTTCATTGCATTACCTGCATTGAATAAATAGTAATTCCCACCAACTTCTTGATAAAACTCGATACCAACACAACCTAAAACAGAAACATTTACTGTTAACGTTGGAGCACCTGGTAAAGCTGCTGTTACATCAATTACAGGAGTTACAGCATCAATAGGAGTGTAATCTGAATAAGCAATATTTGACAATTCATTTAACAATGGCTCAGCAGCTTCATAAGCTCCAGTAGCAGAATTATAAATGAAATCTGAAACAACAGACACAGCATTAATTATTCTGAAATGTGTTGCACCTGAAGGAACATTTAAAAAACTCATTGGATTAAAAGCTTCTAAACTTAAAGTACTTTCATTTCTATCAACTGAAGGAGTTAAAGTAAATGGGGCACTAAGAATACCATTAAATGATATGTTACGATTAAAATCCAAACCTTTTAAATATTGTGGTTGTTGAGAAACCAAAACAGCTCTTTGCCCTCTTGCTTCAGAACCATCTTCAATATTGATTTTTTTCATTATGGCTGTCAATCTTCCTGTAAATTGGCTGTCTGTCATTTGCTTCATTAAAGCAGATAAACCAATTCTAACGGATTTTCCAGTCATAGCACAAGCAGCAAATTCACTCATATTCTCACGAGTACGAATAAAACCTGGTGCAGTTTTTACCTGTTCAGCAGTTGGACCGCCAACAAGACCAGCAAAGAAACCTTTGTTTCCTTTGATTTTGAAATGTCTTACATCTCCTAAAGTTCCGACATATTTAATATGTCCTTTTTGTTTAGCCATAGCTTAAAAAATTTGTGTGTTGTTATTAAAAATTATTGTAAATTTACAACATAATTAACTGATTATCAATAACTTAAATAATGCAATATGAAGCAATACAATGCTAAAGAAACTACACTTAAAAAAAACCTTCTGGAAATCGTAAAATTTGTTGATGGTGATGGAATTATTTTAAAAGATATTATTTCAAAAGAAGAATTTGAAGTAAGATTTTATGGAATAGATGCACCCGAAATAAATTATTGCAATAAGATAAAAAAAGATGAAAAGGAACTACAGCTTCCAGCTGCACTATTAATAAAATTGGGTTTTATGTCGTTTAACTTTTTAAAAGATCAAGTTACTTTAGGTGATTTATGCACATTAGTGCAGGAACAAAACAATTTAGTAGATAAGTACGGAAGACATTTAGGCTATCTTATTTTAAATGATGGTAGTGTTTTAAACGAAATTATGATAAAAGAAGGCTATGCAAAGCCATATAATGATGTTTTCTGCGAAATGCTTCCAATGTATCAAGAATGGAATTTACAGGCTAAAAACAGCTCAAAAGGATTGTATTCTATTGTAAACAATTTTTAATTTTATTGTTGGGAAGATGCTGGGAAAATATTAAAATAAAAAACCCTAACTAATTGATAATCAATTGTTAGGGTTTTAATTCCGCGGAGAAAGAGGGACTGCAATTAATCAAACCCCCAAAAATCAAAAAATCCTATTTATATACAAAGTATCAATAAAATCAATACTTAACAGAGGTTTTATTTTTATAAAAATCCATACAGATGGGATGCTTTTGATTATATTTTGATAATTGTTGGGAAGATGTTGGGAAAGTATTTTAGATTTTGTATATTTGATAAAGCAATCAAAGATACAAACTATGGCACGAATTAAACTATTATTAAAATCCAAAAACAATCCTGCATCAATTTACATTAGACTTTCTGATGGTAGAAATATTGATGTAATGGCTAAAACTAATTACAGCATTAATCCATCAGATTGGAGCGCAATAAAACAAGAGCCTAAAGATTTAAAAGATATAGATAATGCAAATCTTAATTCAGAGATAACTACCTTAAAGAGCGAATTACTTAAATAAAAAAATAAAAAAAGTAGTACTGTAGAGATTAACACTCAATGGCTAAAAGATTTTGTAAATCCACCACAAGTAGCAGATAAGCATCCAGATAAATTAGTGGTTTATATTGATACGTTTATTGAATTTAAAAGAAGCGATGTAAAAAGCAGCACCATAACAAAATGCAATGTTATTAAACACCTTGTGCAGCGTTACCAAAAACACACGAAATCAATTTTATATATACGTGATATAGATGCGAAATTCAAAATGGATTTTGAAAAATATTGCATTAGTGTTGGTTATGCTCCAAACACCACAGCAAGAAACATCCGTTTCATTAAAACATTTTGCAAACACGCAAAAGCAAACGGAGTAGAAACGCATCATCAACTCG
>JAPLER010000427.1 GCA_026391115.1 Bacteroidota bacterium
AGTGAAGTACTAAATGACGATAACACACTTGGTAAATCAGAAGTATTAGATTGGTTGCTTACGCTATTATATGTCCATCCAGAATTGTGGGTACTTATTCCCCAGATAAATTCAGCATTTGATGGCGATGAACTCCAACTAATTCTGTTTAAAATAAAAATATTATCTCCCGATGTAGAAATTGAAAAGCCGTTTGCTGAACCTGTAGCCCCAATTGTAGAAGCAGTTACACTACCAGTAGTTACGGAAGCCTGTGAATTCCAAGGAGCTGTTGCAGAGGAAGAAGTTGAGAATAATATAACTGCTTCTGGATTAATTGCACTTGCACCAGTTGCCCAAGTAAGGTAACCCTCATTCCCACCAAAGGATGAGGTTATCCAAGGATTATCAGTGATAATAAAAGTTGAATTCGCAGGAATAGTATTCAATGCAATTAGCCTGATTGTATCCTTGTTTGGTGTTACATTCAAAACCGCCAAATCTCCTGCAGTTTGTGCTTTGCTCAAAAGGGTAGCACCAATCAATATAATCGAAAAAAGTAATTTTCTAAATTTCACAATTGTTAATTGTTATAAAAATATATAGAATTAAGTGTATTCTAGCGTAGGATAATCTGTTTCGTAGGTATGAATCTTCTAAATAAAAAACCGCTTTCAATAAAATTGAAAGAGCGTAAAGATATGTATAACGTACATATTAAATGGCTGGTTTTACGAAAACGAGGTCAATGGCTTATGAATTCCATTAATTCTTGCATCTGAAGTTATTATCTGCAGCAAAATATACCTTGTAAATAATGATTCTTAAAAACATATAGCAAAAACCGAAATGTTAAACAATGTTAATCACACTATCAAGATAGGTTACTTTATTTCAACTAGTTGTATTAAATATTGTT
The DNA here is from genome assembly GCA_026391115.1 of Bacteroidota bacterium. Lineage (GTDB taxonomy): Bacteria > Bacteroidota > Bacteroidia > Chitinophagales > Chitinophagaceae > CAIVPM01. The sequence continues at coordinate 899 of JAPLER010000427.1, forward strand.
CGAACAATTCCACAACAATATTTCATAACCAACTCAATCAATTTTTATGATAAATAATAAAATAATTGTAGCACTTGTAGTGCTACTACTAGCAACTGCCTGCCAAAATGCAAGGGATAATAAGGAATTTAATATTTCATTAAAAGATAGTACCGCAAGTAAAAACATCTCATCTCTGGGTGCTGTAGAAACTGGGCGAGATACTACAAGAAAATTTATAAGAACAGCCGATATAAAATTTAAAGTTAAAAACGTAGCAGCAGCAACATACAATATTGAAGATATTGTAAGAAGAAACAATGGATTTGTAACCTATACAAAACTGGAAAGTGTTATTAATAATGTTATAGTTACACCTGTCAGTAACGACTCTAGTGTTGAAACAACACACTTTAATGTTGTAAATACAATTACCTTGCGTGTGCCAAATTATTTGCTTGATACAACACTTAAAGATATATCACATCAGGTAGATTATTTAGATGCTAGAACCATTGTTGCTGAAGATGTAGCCCTGCAAATACTTTCTAATAAACTCACCCAAAAAAGAGCAACAAAAAATGAAAAACGTTTAAGTGAAGCTATTGACTCTAAAGCAAAAAAATTACTTGAAACAACTGAAGTAGAAAACAAATTAACAGGTAAAGAAGAAGAAGCTGACAATGCTTTTATTAAAAACCTATCTCTGACAGATCAGGTAAATTATAGCACTGTTACTTTGTACCTGTATCAAAGAGAAACTGTAAAAAGAGAGTTAATAGCTAACGATAAAAACATTAGTGCTTATGAACAAAGTTTTGGCAGCAAAATGTTTGATGAGTTAAAAAAAGGATGGTA
>JAPLER010000037.1 GCA_026391115.1 Bacteroidota bacterium
AGCTACTTACAATGGTTCTGGTGCATTTGGTGGTGCTGGTACTGGTAACATCGAAGGTATTACTGCTTCTAATAAAACTGTTTATGGTGGTGGCACTTCTCCTAATGATAATGATAATTCAGGTACTTTAAAATATGTACGTATTGAGTATGGTGGCTTCCAATTTGCAACAAACCAAGAAATCAATGGTTTAACAATGGGTGGTGTTGGTCGTGGTACTACTATTGACTACGTTCAATGCTCATTCATTAATGATGATGCTTTCGAGTGGTTTGGTGGTACTGTAAACTGTTCTCACCTTGTATCTTACAGAGGTGTTGATGATGAATTTGATACTGATAATGGATTTAGTGGTTGTGTACAATTTTGTTTAGGTGTTCGTGATCCACAATATGCTGACGCAGTAACTGGTGGTGAGTCAAATGGTTTTGAATCAGATAATGATGCAGCAGGTTCAACTAATCAACCTTATACTTCTGCTATTTTCTCTAACGTAACTTTAGTGGGTCCTTACCGTGGAAGTACATCTAATACAATTGCTTCTCCTTTCAAAAGAAGTGCTTTTATCCGTCGTAACTCACGTTTAAAAGTTCTTAACTCTATATTAATGGACTACCCAATTGGAGTATTCATTAAAGATGCAAGTACTATTGCAAGTGCAAATGCTGGCACTACTCGTTTCAGCAACAACTTGTTAGCAGGTAACCAATCTGGTAAAGTAATTGATCCAACTGGTTGGTCAGGTTCTACAGCTTATACTTGGTTTACTACTAATAAAAACGATTCTTTAGTTGCAACATCTGGTATATTAACAAGCCCTTACAGCTATACAAGCCCAGATTATCGCCCAGCTTTTGGTGGCTTAGGTACCCAAAACTACAATTTCTCTGATACTGTATTTAATGGTTTAATCAATGTTTCACCTTGTGTTGCTCCTAGTATTGGTTCAATAAGTGGTTTATCTTGTTTACCAGCTACTACTGCTGCTAACACAACTTATACAATTGATTCTATCTCTGGTGCAACTTGTGCTTGGACAGTTCCTACAGGTGTTAGTATAGTATCTGGTCAAGGTTCAAGAACTTTGGTTGTTAAAGCTCTATTAACTACAACTGCTATCAAAGGTAATATTAGTGTTGTTGTAACAAATTCTTGTGGTGCTACTAGTTTTGCTACTTTAGCTATTAAAAAAGTTGGTGCTATTGGTAAAATAGTTGCTGTTAGTGGATCAGCTGATCCTTGTAACGGTATTGGTACAGGTTATTCTTTAACTTATACTACTACTAAAGTTGCAAATGCTGATGGTTATTTATGGACTTCAGTAGGCGGTACAGTTATATCTTCAAATGATACATCTGCTGCAATCCGTTTCAATAAAATTTCTGCTGGTTCTGTAAGTGTTAAACCTTATGGTTTTTGCGGAGTTGATACAGTTTGGGGTGTTGCTTTAGGCAAATTAGTTAAAACAACTTTACCAGGTGCAACTGCTGTTGTAAGTACTACTACTGATGCTTGTGCTGGTATTGGTTCTGGTAATTCTTTACCATTAACTGCTGCTACTGCTACAAGTGCTAATACTTATGTATGGTCAACAACAATAGTTGGAGCTTCAATCATTGCAAGTTCAAAAGCAGATTCAGTAAATGTTAGTTTCCCTAACAATTTTGCTGCTGGTGCAGTTGCTGTTAAAGCTGGTAGAGTTTGTGGAACAGATACTTTCTTTACTGCTCCAAAATCTATTACTTTCAAAACTTTATTACCAGTTAAACCTGTTGCTATCACATCTGCTAATGCAATTGGTTTAGATCCTTGCTCTCGTTTAGGTATGTCAGAAACATTCTCAGTTGCTTCAACTGCTAATACTACTGGTTATGCTTGGACAACAACAGGTGTTGGTGATAGCGTTGTAAGTTCATCTGCTCAAAGTGCAGTTGTTGGTTTTGCTACTAATTTCCGTTCAGGTTCATTAGCAGTTAAATCTCAAAGAGTTTGTGGTACTACTACTTTCTCTTCTGCTCCTATTTCTTTAGTATTTAAGGTTGCTTTACCTACAACTCCAGTAGTTACAGGTTTATTAACTCCTTGCAGAAATGTAACTGGTGTTTATAAAGCAGCATCTACTAATGCAACTTCATATACTTGGTCTGTTGCTACAGGCTTAACTTTAGTTTCATCTGCTATTGATAGTGCAATTGTAACAACAAGCCCAACTTTCTCTAAAGCTAACTTAAGTGTATATGCAACTAGAGCTTGTGGTACAACTAACATCAACAGTGTAACTAAAATTAGTGGTTTAGTTCGTCCTGCAACTGGTTGTCCTAGCGGATCAATCAAATTGCCAGGTCAATTAGAAAGCGAATTAGCAACAGTTGCTGAAAAAGCAGTTGTTTATCCTAATCCTTCAAAAGGTGGCTTTACTGTAGCTATTAAAAACTCAAGTAAAGTTGCTATAGGCACAATTCAAATAGTAAACTTATATGGTCAAGTTGTTAAAACTTATGCAGTTAACAACAACGCTGGTATAGTTAATTATTTTGTTGAAGATGCAGGATTAAATACTGGCTTATATTTAATTAGATATACTGTTGGTGAAACAACTGGTACATTAAAATTGAATATAGCTAAATAACATTTCTGTTTTAGTTTTCTTATATCCGTTTTTTGCGTAAAAGACCACCTTTCTAGGTGGTCTTTTTTTATATTAATTAATTAATAACTTTTATGGTAAATTGTAAACCAATTTCACTGCATTCTATTTTTGTTTTTTACGTTTATGAAATATCGAATCATAGTTCCTATTCTTTTTCTTTGTTTTTTTGCTTTAACATTAAAACTTAATGCCCAAAAAGTAGATTCAATTACTACTTTTAACTACGATACAGCTTCGCATAGCTTTACGAACAGTACACAACAAACTTTTAATTACAATGGTGGTTGTTATTTAGTAAAATATTTGTACAACTTTTGGGATGATAATAAAAATAAATATGCCAATTATTATAGAACTACAAATAGCCTGTTGGCCAACAATTCTATTTCTCAATCATTGTCTCAAATTTGGGATGACGTAGCAAACAAGTGGGATAATTATCAAAAGGGAATATATAGTTATTTGAACAACCAAATTAACCCAAACACTATTCAATACCAACAATGGAACACAAACAATAGTAGTTGGTTAAATAGTAAATTATATACTTATAAATACGATGCAAATGCAAATGATACTAGTATTGTTATACAAGATTGGGTAGCAGCAAACTCAAGCTGGGTAAACAGTGATTATTATAGATATGTGTACAATGGCAACAATAATATTTTACAATTCACCCAATCTCAATGGAATAATACCATCAATGCTTGGAAAGAAACAATGAAAATAAACTATCTGTACAACAGCCAAAATAAATTGCTTGAAGATTCTGGATTAAAATTTAATACAATATCCAACGTCTGGGTAAATCAATATCGCAATACCTATCAATATGATGCGAATAATTTTTTAACTAATTCCCAATATGATGTCTGGGACACAACATCAAATATTTTTATACCTTATCAGCAATATATATATACCAATAACACAAATGGAATGGTAGCAGAAGCATTAACATTAGGCTATAATGGAATGGGTTGGGATACTTTGTATAAAGATGTATATCATTATAATGGCTGTGTGTTACCAATACGAAACATATATGTAACTGCTAGCCATAAAGATGGAAACGTAATATTGAAATGGAACCTAACAGAGACTGTTGATAATGGAAGTTTTTATGTTGAATTTTCTGAAAATAGTACATCTAATTTTATACAAATTGCTACGTTAAAAACACATCAAGATTTAAATTATAGTTATCAAGATAACATAACCAATGGTAATATAAAATTTTATAGAATTAAGTATGTTGATATAAATGGAAACATAATCTATTCTAATACAGTAAATATTTCTAACAATAGGTACGAAAATATTGTTGCTCAATTTTATCCAAATCCAACTAGTGGTTTTTTTATAATCGATGTTAAAAAAGAAACCAAAATTTGCTATGCACAAGTTTCAGACATATTGGGTAAGCAGTTAAATAGAATTGCTTTAAAAAAAGGGATTAATACAATAGATATATCTGAGCTTAACAAAGGAGTTTATCTAATATCTGTAATATCAGAATCGGGGGTAGTTACAAAAAAAATTATTTTGAATTAGTTTAGCTATTATGTCTAATAAATTAATTTTATGCATTTGTTTAAGTCAGAATAGTATCCTTCTTATACAAGTTGTAAACAAGCATAGTTACAATAAAAATTAATTGAAGAGCAGGTTAAACATAAAGTGTATGAGAAACTGAAGGATGAAACACAAGCATCTTTATTGTTAAAAAGATAAATAACCGAACTAAATCAAAAAATTGAAAAGCTGAAATAAGGTTTTTTAAGATAAAATAACGAAGGAATTATTCCAAAAAAATACTGCTCAATATGCCTTAGAAAAAGAGGACTTAATGGCTCAACTCCACCAAAAGGAAATAAATAGTTCGAACCTTGAAAAAGCAATTCAAAAAGCAGTTAAAATAGCTTCGAAACCCCTGCAAATATGGCTTTCTGCGGATTATGATGATAAACAAAAGTGCAATATTTGATGTTCCCAGAGGGTTTGTTGTATAGTAAAGAAAAAAGAGGTGTTCTAACTCCAAGAGTGAATAGCTTGTTCGCTTTAATCACAAGCTCAGCAAGGGTTCTAGAGGAAAATAAAAAAGACTACTCTGTTAAAAGTAGCCTTAATTCTTGCTTGGTAGTCCTCGAGATAAAATTATCTAACCAATTTGTAGAAGATTTTATAGCTTTTGTAAATAACTAAAGTAGTTGATATTTTGTGAATATTAAATCTTGTTGTATGAAATTACAATAACCATTCTTTTATTCATTTGGTTGTTTATATGTATTTTGAAACAACTTTAAATTGCGAATACAGTCCATTCGTAATTGGGCTAGATATAGAACATAAATATATCATCTAATTTTTTTCACCAGCTGTAATGGGTCGGTTAATCCCATTGATCTTTTTGACACCCTTCCGCAGCTTTATCTCTGTTCAACTCAGTCAATGATTTTTTATCTTCTGCTCCTGATGAATAATGTCTTTTACCTTCTTTCGTAGTGTAGCAAATTTGAACATACAGACCAAAGATGTTTTCAAATTCGCGTTCTATTGTACCAACATTTTTACTTCCAGTAAAAGAAATTTCTCCAGACCCCTTTTTCGTCCGGACTTCTGTTAGTTTTTTTGTTTTATCAACACCAGAAATTGATTCTCCTTTTGCAACAAGCGTCTTTGCCTCTGGTGGACAAATTTTTAGTCTTAAATACGGAAAATTTGCATTGAATTCTTTCATTAAGGTTGAAACGAGTTTTGAACCCGTTGTTGTGATTTCTCTCGCCATTTTATTTTGTATTTAAATTTTATCCCTACTCTTATGGATTTTCGGAATACTCCCTGTTTATTAAAGTGGTTTTCTTGACTCCACTTTGTGAATTTTATACAGTATTTTATTTCTTTTTAGCACCACCTAGTTTGGTACGCTTATCTGCCTTGCCTGCTTTTGTAACAGTTTTTGTAGTGTTTTTAGACCCTGTTACACTTTTGTTTGAGACTTTGCCATTTTTAATTAATTTAAAATTTTTGTTCCTACTCTTATGGATTTTCGGAATACTCCCTGTTTTTTAAAGTTGTTTTCTTGACTCCACTTTTTTTACTGTCACTTTAGATTGTTACCTGCCTTGTATAGCAGTGTCAATCATAATATTGCTAAAAATGTTTAATTTTTTGTCAACCGATTTTAGGACGTGGCAATTTTACATACAATCAAAAAATTCTATTTTCAGATGCTTTAATTGAATATTTTTGGTAAAAGATTATCTTAACTAAACAACTCCAGAATTTTAGCCATTAAATAGGCTCCACCAACTACAGCTGCATAAGCTCCAACAACTGCTATACCTATTTTTATTCCAATAATAGCAATGAAGCTTTTATGCCAATTATCGCTAGGTGGAATAAATAGGTTTGAAAACTTCCAACCCAAAACTAAACCCACTATTGCTAGTAAAATCAGAATTCCCAAATAGAAGTATCCCATAATGGTAGATAAAATAACTATTACCATATTATGTGATTTGAAGTGTTTTTATCATATGATTTGTAACAGCTGAAATCAATTGATGAACTTTGTCAAATGGTTGGTTTTGTAATAGCTTTTTATCAAATAATATTGCACCAAACTTAGCTATGTCAGAAATCGGATTAGCTTTATTAAAAATCAATCCCGGTATAACTTCTGTTTTGCCAGTTGTATTTAATTCATCTATGTTAATTTCCCAGCCTATTGTTTTAATTATAGTTATAATTTCGGAGGCGAAATTTTGATTATACCCGTAAAAAAACAATTTGAAACCAGGTGTAGTAGAAGGATCAACGAAGTAAATAGTTTGAATAGATTTTTGTTTTTTGCTATCTGTCCACCTGTAGAAACTAGTCACTGTTTTTGCATAATTTATTTTATCACCAATTTCAACTAAATGCTTATCTATCTCTGAAAAAATCAACTCCCATATTTTTAGTGCTTCTCTATTACAACCTGCATTAAGCAGTTGCTCCTTTTTAGCTTCTAAACCTGAAAATCGAATTCTTGAATTACCAATCCGTATAATATTTTGTTTGGAATCTTGATTATCGTCAATAGAGGTTATAGATGCAAAGGCTAATGCTTTCTGCATTACTTCTGATATATTGTTATCAAACTTGTTTTTTAATAGATTCAATAATTCCAATGCACTAAACGCTCGGCTTTTCATATAGCTATCAGACTGGCAAATGCCCCATACTACTTTCTCCCAATCTTCATCTATCAGATCGTTTTCGCCATATTGTAGAATTTTGCTATTGATTTCGTTCCAGTCTAGTGCATTTTTAATAGCAACACTTTGATTCCATTCTGTAAAGTGAGGGTCAGAAGCAATTAATCTAAATAATTTTGGATAAGAAATTTGAATACCAAGAAGTGCGAAAAGCATAAAATCAACTTCCGAACCATCATTTTCATTATCCTCTTTCCGAATTGTATTCAATAAGCTAAAAGTATTTAAATATCTCTTTAGGCTTCTTGGGTTTGACCCTATACTATAATTTACAACATCTAAATAATATTTGGTATCAGTAGGTGAGATATCTAATCCAAAGCTCTTCAATTTAATTTGTAAAAACGTATCAATGTCATAAGTACCAATAGGCATACTAAAAGGTACTTGAATTATTTTATCGAAGAATGACCTGAATTCTCTTTCGTTCTCTTCAGTCTTTTTACCAAATTTATTTTCAAGCCCTTTTACGACTACATCATAATCAATAGCGAGAACGAAAATACAATTATCAAAATCAAAAATATTCTTCAACGATTCCAGCACTTGAACTGCATCTGAGGGATTAATTCGATCTAAATCATCCACAAAAAAAACGACTCTTTGATATGGGTTTTTTGGATCATTAATTAAAAGATTAATTACATCTCTTATATCATTTTTTATTTCAGCAATTTCAGCTCTTGAAGAAATTGAATTAGTATAAGATGAGTCTATAGCTTCTTTAGTATCAACACCAAGTTTATCTTTTAAAATTTGATTACCAATATGACCAAAAAAACGAGTAACCTTTTTTAGTTTGTTATCTGCATCTTCTTTTAGTGTCCAGTTAATACCACTTGATAATTTCAAGTCATTCAATAGTCCATTTAATATTGCAGGAGTAGTTTCTCTAACTTCTCTAAAAAGGCTAAACTCCCAAGTATTTACCCAAGAAGTAGCAACGTTTTCATTTATCAGTCTTTCTCTCAAAAGCGACATCATAGAAGTTTTGCCTGTACCCCATTCCCCTTGAAGTCCTATAGTGATAGGTGTGTCACTATTTATAATAAAAGTTGTTAAAGCATTAATGTATTTATTTACTTCTAACTGATCCTCATGATATCCTTTTAAGGGCTTATCA
>JAPLER010000008.1 GCA_026391115.1 Bacteroidota bacterium
TACCAAGTAAGTTCTAAAATTATCAATCCTATCGCTATTAAATTTTAAAGATAAAGGAAAAGTAACCAAAGTTGTTGGTAGTGTAAAGCCTTGTGCTGTAGTTTCATTTAAATTTTTAGAACCAAGTGTATAGCTAAAAGATCTTGCACCACCCAATATAATTTGAGGATTGAATCTTACTTGCCAATGTTTAGATAGTTTTGCTGTTGCATGAAAGCCTAGTGAGATACCACCAGTTGATGCTGGTTCTGCAACCAAAATACTATCATCCTGTAAAAATTTTGCAGACTTTTGGGCAGATAAATAACCTACATTGTAGCCCAATGTAGCTCCAAAATAATAAGGCAAAGCATCATGCTCTTCTCTCCATTGTTCTTTTTGAGAAAAAGCGTTAAGAGAAAGAGAGGCTAGAATAATAAACAGGATTATTTGCTTCCGCAATAAATTGTACATACGCCTAAGCTTAGTGTTTTTAAATAAGTTTGGGTAAATCCTGTTTCGCTAAGTATGTTTAAAAATTGTTTGCCTTCAGGAAAAGCCTGAACACTATTGTTCAAATATAGGTAAGCATTTTTATTTCCTGATAATATTCCTCCAAATTTTGGAATAATTTTAAGCATATAAAATTTACTTAGACTTCTAAAGAATCTGTTTGATGGTTTACTGGCTTCCAACACTGCAAGCTTCCCCCCAGGTTTTAGTACTCTTAATATTTCCTTTAGTCCTTGTTCTAAATGTTCGAAATTTCTAACGCCATAAGCAACAGTTACAGCATCAAAATGATTGTTAGGAAAATTGATTTGCTCACTATCACCCAATTGTAGTTCTATTGTGTTTTGCAGATTAAGTTTAGCAACTTTTTCTTTACCTAAGTTTAACATTCCTTCGCTAATGTCTATACCAATTACTTTGGTTGGATGTAAAATTTCGTTGGTCAAAATAGCAACATCAGCAGTGCCAGTTGCAACGTCCAATATTTTTTTTGGCTGAATAGCTTTGAGTTCATTAATAGTCTTCTTTCTCCATTTAACATCAATCCCACCACTCATAAATCGGTTTAAAAAATCATACTTATGTGCAATATTGTTAAACATTGCAGCTACTTGATTTTTTTTTGAGTCTGTGCTAGAATTATTGGGTAAAACCGCCTCGTGTAAGTATTTTGACATTGTTGCAAAGATATGTGAATGGAAATGCGAGGTGATTGGTTATAAAAGAAAAACCCCGAAAATTCGGGGTTTTTACTAAAATCGTATTTCTATTAAGAATTAGTTTCTTAAAACAATTTTATAACCAGGAGTTGTTACTGTGCCAAGATCATTTACAATATCTACGTATAAAGTAAAGGTTTTATCGCAAGAAGAAAAAGTGCTATACTTTGTTACAGTAGGAGCTGTAGTTCTAACATTTACATTAGCTTTACCAGTTGGTTGCAAAGGAATTGTAACGGTGAATTTAGAAGGGTTAGTCCAATCCATATCAAAATTAATATCGCCCCAACCATTGTCATATAAATTACTAAAGTTACCATTTGCACTTGTATTTGTATTCAATGCAAGACTATTTACACCAGTACTGTATGGACCATAGCTAAATGCACCTGTATTTGTATATTCTTTAGTAGAATCATAACTTCTCATTAAAGAATCTAATTCAACATCGCAATATCTTTGAATGATTAGATTAATTGAGTCTTTGCCATAAATACCTAAGAAATTATTTGGTGTAACTTTAATTTTTACAGTATCAACTCTACCTGTTGCATAAGGAGCGTAGTTACCTGTAATTTTAAGGCTATCGCCTAATTTACCTGCTTTTATTAAAACAGAAGGAGCAGCAGTATAATGAGTACCAGCTACTGCACCAGAAGGTGATGTATAAGTTAATGCTACAGTTCTATCAACACTACTTAAATCTGTAACAGACACAGGAATCATCAATGGATCTGTTCCACTAGGTTTTAAAAAGTAATTAATAGTGTAATTTTGTAGGCTAAAGCCAGCAGCAGCAACTGTTACTGGGTCTTTGTCAACTACTATGTTATCTTTCTTACAAGAAGATATAGATAAAACAACCAGTAGAGCAGCCATTGCTAATTTTATATTTTTCATATTATTTATTAAGTTTAATGTATTAAGGATTTTGATCATCAGTTGTAAAAGTTACATTTGCATCAATTTCTTTTTGAGGTATTTTCATCAAAAATTGAGGGTCAGCAACTGGCAATGTATAAATTCTTGGCTCAAAGCTAGGAGAACCATGATTACCAGCACCGGTAGGACGATTTAATCCTTGTTTTAAACGTTTGATATCAAATAAAGAAAAACCTTCACCCCACAACTCAATTCTTCTTTGTAACAAAATTTCATCTAATAAAGCTTGTCCACTTGCTGGAGCTGAGTATGCAGAATATCTTGCTTTTACTAAAGACTCTAATACTGTTTTCGCAGCTGCATCTTGTCCTTGACGAGCTAAAGCCTCTGCTTCAACAAGATAGAATTCTGATGCACGCATATACAAGTAGTCTCCTGCCCAAGCACCAGGATTTGCTAATCTAAATTTGTTTTGACAATACTTAGGCAAATTTGTAGTATTTGCAGTTGTTTTAAAAACTTGCGAGCGAACGTCATTCGCATTTATTTTATCAAACAAATCTTTTGTAATTTTCTTTTGCCCACCCAATTGAGCATAACTAAAAGCATTAGCATCCATATGAGAAAAGAAAGAAGCATAAATAGTTGCTTGGTCAGTAATAACCTCACCACCCCACATCCACTCTGGGTTAGAAATAGAATTAAATCCTTTTTTGTAATCGGTAATTGACATTGGAGCAAAACCACTACGAGCTTTATTGGCATAACTTGCAGCAGTTGCCCAATCTTCCATTGTTAGTGCTACTCTTGCTCTAATACCTTGACAAACTTTAATATCTATACGAGATTTATGAAGTTGTGTTTTACCAGTTAATAAACCTTCTGCATCAGTCAAATCTTTTAAAATTTGAGTGTAAACTTGTTGAACAGTACCTCTTGGCTTAGAACCATAAGGTGGTGCTAATAACAATGGAACACCAGGTTTACTTTCATTTCCTTTATAAGTGTGTTGGAAATAATTCACCAAATTATAATAGCAGAAAGCTCTCATTGCTAAAGCTTGTCCTTTTATATCATCTTTATCAGCTTGAGGGCCAGATGCTCCACCAATATAATAAATAATGTTGTTAGCATTTTTGATTAAATTATAGTAGTAAGCCCAGATTGTAAATGGTCGTCTGTTGTCGTTAACTTGTGCTCTTTCTGTATATTGATAATCTCTGTTAAACCAACCATAGCCTTGTAAGTTAACAACCATATCGTTCCCCATTAGGTCATTAACAATGTCATAGGCTTTTTGGCCAAAATCAGAGTGGAGTGTCCCACCTGCATAACCTACAGCAGGTGCGTGAGAATAGGTAATTCTGTACATTCCGTCTAAAGCAGTTGTAGCAGATTGTGTAGTTTTAAAGATTAGTGTATTATCAACATCTACACTTGATGCTGTTTCTAAATAATCTTTTCTACAACCAGTTACAAGCATAGTTGCTGCAACCGATAAAGCCAAAATATTTATTTTATTTTTCATATTATAATTTTTAATTGATTATAGACTAAAGTTAACACCAAACGTTACTGTTCTAACAGGAGGATATGTTGCATCTGCAGTACCACTAAAGTTTCTTTGTGGATCCATTCCTTTTTTAACTGCAAACAATGCCACGTTATCAATATTTCCAAATACAGACATACCATTAATGTGTAACTTATTTGCAGTTGCTTTAGGTAAATTGTAAGTAAGCGTAATATTTCTAATATTAATGTAAGATCTATCAAATAAATATCTAGATGAAGTACCAATATTAATATCATTACCATTTTGCACTCTAGGAACATTGGTAACATCTCCGGGCTTTTTCCAAGAATTTAAGATATCTGTGTGCCAAGCTGTACCATAACTACCACCATGCATAATGCCTTGGTAATTACCATCATAGAATTTGCCACCTTTAGAATAACTAGTGATGATAGATAATTCGTAGTTTTTAAATCTAATAGTATTAGTAATACCACCACTCCATTTTGGAAGAGAGCCTTCAAAGAAATATCTATCCGCTTTTGTCCAATCGTTTGTAACAGTTCTTTGACCAGTAGCTTTTCCACTAGCATCTAAAATATCTCTGTAATATAAGGCATCGCCAGTACCAACATCTACACCAGCAAATTCACGCATATAAAAATCATAAATAGAATGTCCGGCTTTATAGTTGTTTACACCACTAATAATTTGTTCATTTTTGAATTGACTAGGAATTTTTTGAATTTCATTTTTGTAAGCAGTAAAGTTTACATCAATTCTCCAGTCAAAATTTTTCTTCATAATAACATTATAACCTAAAGTAATCTCTATTCCTTTATTAATCATACGAGCAACGTTATCTGGTGTACTTGTAATTGCTGTAGATGGAGGTTGAGGTACATTTAAAATCATCCCATCAGAACCACGTTGGAAATAATCAACAGAACCTTGTAGTCTTCTTTTGAATAAAACAAAATCAACACCAAAGTTTGAACCATAAGGGCTTTCCCAAGATAGTTTAGGATTAGCACCTACAACATCAGCAATGTAACCAGAAAAACCAGCATTTGGATAACCACCTAAATAATAAGTTTGGTATGCATAATATCTACCAATGTCTTCATTACCTAGATTACCATAATCAGCTTTCAACTTAAGCTCATTAACCCATTTCACTTTTTTCATAAAATTCTCTTCAGATACTCTCCATCCAGCACCAACAGACCAAAACTTACCTTTTCTAACATCTGGTGCAAATCTTGAGTTACCATCTTGTCTTAATGAAGCAGATAATATGTATTTACCATTGTAATCATATTGTAAACGACCAAAGAAAGACTCAATTTTTAAATTATCCAATTGAGAAGAATTGCCTTCTAAAGTTGTAGCAGCATTCAATTGAGATGTACCAGGGAAAGCAAAACCAGTTGAGGTAGCAGACATTTGGTCAACTTGTAAATGGTAATTTTCATGACCAACTAAAGCACTAAAGTTATGGTTTCCAAAAGATTGGTTCCAACTCAATACTTCATTTAGAGTATAAGATATTTGACGATATTGACTCTTAGTAGATCTACCTTTAACGTTTTGAGCATCGCCAAATTGGTTGTTTTGATATGTTGTACCATAAGAGTTATAGCTATTTAAACCTAAAGTAGTTTTTAAACTAAAATGCTTGCTGATTTTAATATCTAAATAAGTATTGGCATTAGCATTAAAATTGTTTGAATTTCTATCATCCAAAGCTAAGGTACCAAGCAAATTAGAATTCGCAGCATAAGGTCTTGCACCCATTTGAGAAGGAACGCCCCAATCTAAAACAGGATTTCCGTTTGCATCTAAAATAGTTTCGCCAGTTGTTGTGTTATGTTGATAAATTGGGTAAATAGGACCCATTTGTTGAGAGTAATAAAATGGATTACTAGTAGCAGTACCGCCATTAGTTACATTTGTATTTTTGGTCATAGAACCATCAATATTTAAACCTGTTCTCAACCAATCATTAGCTTCTGTATTTACATTTAAACGCATATTATAACGCTTGTAACCAGAGTTAATCATCGTACCTTCTTCATTCAAATACCCAGCAGAAATTAAATAATCTGTTTTATCACTTGCACCAGATATTGACATATTAACATTTTGGCGTTGAGCTACTCTAAATAAAGCTTTTGCCCAAGACTCGTTCCAAAGCAATTTAGCATTAGGATTTAATTTTCCTGTAGTTGGATTTACCAATTTATCTCCAGCCACGTTATATGCGTTATAAACAAGATGACTACCGTCTGTTAATTGCTCGGTAGAAGCTTGTCTAGCTTCTACATCTGTCCAAGGCAATCCAGTATTTGGATTTAATGCTCCAGAAAACAAGAAATTATTTTTAGTAGCTTCCCACATCATTTCATAATACTCTTTTGGAGCTAATCTGTCATATTCAGGAATGCCTCTGTTGATAAAACCTTGTGTAGCTTTCACACTAATATTAGCTCTACCTTTTTTTCCTTTTTTTGTAGTAATCATAATTACACCATTAGACCCACGTGCACCATATAATGCTGTAGAAGCAGCGTCTTTCAAAATTGTAATTGTTTCAATATCATCAGGGTTTAATGCACTAATTGAACCATCATAAGCAACACCATTCAATACATACAAAACGTCTGAGCTAGAACTTATTGAACCAATACCACGAACTCTAATATCAGCGTTAGAACCAGGAGCACCACCACCATTTGTAGTAGAAACACCCGAAACAACACCATCTAGAGCTTTAGTAAAAGAAACAGCCTGTTGCTTTTCAATCATTTTAGCAGTTACAGTACCCTCAGCACCAGTAAAAGAAGTTTTTTTAACTGTTCCATAGGGCACTTGTACGACAACCTCATCAATACTACCAGACTTAGAATCAGAAGTCATTTTCACATTTAGTGTGTTACTAGATGTGATGGTAATTTTTTGCGTCTCTAAACCAGAACTACGCACAGTCAATTGTTTTGCATTAGCTGGTACACTAATAGTAAAACTACCATCAGTACCAGTAACAACACCTTTTGAGGTATTATCAATTGTTACAGAAGCTCCTGCAACAGCAGCTCCCTTTTCATCGGTAACCTTACCTGTTACAGTTCGGTTTTGTGCGAATAATTGCACAGCCGATAAAAGAAAAACCATTAGAACGGTTGTAAATTTTCTCATATCAAGTTTTTTGTTTAAAAAATTAAGTTTGCAATACTAAGACAAAAACTTTTATCATTATGTTGCATTTTTAAGTTTTTTTTTTGAAATTTATTTTAATAGACTGATTTTCAATAGCTACCTTTACTTCAAATTACAATGAAACACTACGATTATATAGTTTGTGGAGCCGGTTGTGCAGGTTTAACATTTCTTTATGAAATTTTATCCCTACAAAATTTGCAGCAGAAAAAAGTTTTAGTAATTGATAGTAATCTGCAAAAAGAAAATGATCGAACTTGGTGTTTTTGGGAGAAAGGAAATTCAAGATTTGAAAATTTAGTTTATCACAAATGGGAAAACCTACATTTTAATTCTACACATTTTTCATCAACGTTAAACATAAAACCCTGCGTATACAAACAAATAATAGGCATTGATTTTTACAATTATGTTTTAGATTTTGCAAAACAGTTTAGCAATGTAACTTTTATTAAAGAGGAAATTATTGGTATTGAAAATGAAAATAACCTTGGCTGTGTCAAAACCAATTCAGGAACTTTTACTGCTGAATATATTTTTAATTCAACTTTTATAACTACTACTCGCAACGATTTCAAAACACCTAACAGCTTACTGCAACATTTTAAAGGTATTGAAATTGAAACTACAGAAAACTACTTCAATACACAGCAAGCAACTTTTATGGATTTTAGCATAAGTCAAAATCTAGGAACTGCATTTGTATATGTTTTAGCAACATCGCCAACTAAAGCTTTAGTTGAATATACTTTTTTTACTAAAAATATTTTACTACAAAATGAATATGATAATCTATTAAAAGACTACATCAACAACACTCTAAAAATAAAAGATTATAAAATAACACATACTGAATTTGGAGTTATTCCAATGACTGATTTTGTTTTTGAAAAATACAACAATAGAATTATAAACATTGGTACAGTTGGTGGTGCTGTAAAAGCTAGTACTGGTTTTACTTTTAAGAATATTCAAAAACAAATACAACAAATTGTTGCACTATTAGAACAAAATAAAAAGCCATATTTGAAACGAAGTTTTACTGACAGAAAATTTCATTTATATGATAGCGTGTTGCTAGAGGTAATTGCAAAAAATAAAATGAAAGGTGATGAGATTTTTGCAGCCATCTTTAAAAAAAACAAACCGCAATTGGTATTAAAATTTTTAGATAATGAAACCAATATTTTTGAAGACTTAAAAATTATGAGTAGTGTGCCAACAAGAATATTTTTACCAATAGCAATACAAAAATTGCTTAATACTTGGCGTTAATTGTTTTAATATAAAAATACAAACAACATAACTAACACTAAACTCCAAACAATAAAAATGTCTAAAATAATAACCATAACACCAAACCCTTGCATAGATAAAACAATTTGGGTTGATGAGCTTATTGCTGACAAAAAACTAAAAGCTAAACATCCTGAAGATGAACCTGGTGGTGGAGGTATAAATGTAAGCCGAGCCATAAAATATTTAGGCTTTGAAAGCACAGCCATATACTTTAGTGGTAGTTACAATGGAAAATATTTAGATGAATTAATTGCTGACGAAAAAATTAATACTGTACCTATTTCAATACAAGCCAATACCAGAATGAATTTAATGCTGATTGATGAAAGCACAAATAAAGAATATAGAATAGGAATGGATGGCCCAACAATTACAGAAAAAGAACAGGCACAATTACTAAAAAATATTACAACGCATAATGCAGAAATAGCAGTGTTAAGTGGCAGTTTACCAAGTACACTTAATGCCAATTTTTTTGCATCTATTGCATCAAAATTAAAGTACAACAATACTAAAATTATAGTAGATACAAGTGGTGCAGCATTACAAGAAGTTATTAAAGAAAAAATATTTTTGTTAAAGCCCAATCTAAATGAGTTAAGCATTTTATGTGGGATAAATGAAAATGCTAGTATTACTGAAATTCAACAAGCAACACAAAATTTATTGCTACAAATTAATTGCACTGCAATAGTTGTATCGCTAGGTGGTAATGGTGCTATATTAGTTACAAAAGAAGAAACGCATCACATAACACCCCCAAAAGTTGAAGTTAAAAGCACAGTAGGTGCAGGCGATTGTATGGTAGCTGGTTTAACGCTAGCTATATCTATGAACAAAAGCTGGAAAGAAATATTGCAATATGGCGTTGCTTGTGGCACAGCAGCAACTCTAAATAGTGGCAAAAGTTTATGTAGAAAAGAAGATGTAGAAAGAATACTTTCGTTAGTTAATAGTTAAAAACTAAAAGATAAAAACTATTAACTTTTAACTATTAATTTTTAACTAACTTGAACTCTATTCACAAAACCAAAGGCATAGTATTAAAGTGTGTTAAATATGGCGACACAAGCCTTATTGCATCTATATACACAGAGCTTTTTGGCGTGCAGAGTTACATAATAAAAGGTGCAAGAAAAACAAGCAAAAAAGGCAACAATAACAACAACTATTTTTTACCTTCCTCTATTTTAGATTTACAAGTTTATCACAACGATTTAAAACATTTACAATTTATAAAGGAGTTTCAATGGAGTAGTTTATATACTTCAATTCACTTTGATGTAATTAAAAATGCTGCAGCAATGTTTATTGTTGAACTGTTGCATCATAGTATAAAACAACCAGAAACCAACCCAGATTTGTTTTATTTTATTGAAGCATATTTATTACAACTTGATACTACAAATGACAATACAATTGTTGCCAATATTCCATTACACTTTGCTTTAAAACTAGCAGAAGAATTAGGATTTGGCATACAAGGTAATTACAATGAAACTACTGCTGTGCTTGATTTACAACAAGGTTTTTACATTAATGAAACACCGGTTCATCCTTACTTTATAGAAAACAAATTAGCAGAAATCACTTCGCAAATTTTATTAGCAAATAATATTGAAGAAATCGGTTCTATAAAACTCAATCAGCAAACACGTAGAATATTGATAGATTTTTACATTCAATTTTTTGCACTACATATTACCAACTTTACCACAATGAAAAGTGTAGAAGTATTGAGAGAAGTTTTGTAAAACTTTACGTTCTTTGCTTCTTTGCGTGAAAATAAAAATAAAACTAACGATATGCAACTTCAAAACTATGTTCTTGGCTCGTGGATTACAGGCGATGGACAAGGACAAGAATTATACAATGCAGTAAATGGAAACATTATTGCAACTGCTTCTACCAAAGGTTTAAATTATAAACAAATTACAGATTACGCAAGAACTGTAGGCAATAAAAATCTTCGCAAACTTACTTTTCATGAACGTGGCAGAATGATAAAAGCATTGGCCTTGCACTTGCAAAATCATTTACCAAAGTTTTACGATTTAAGTTATCAAACTGGTGCTACAAAAGCAGATAGCTGGGTGGATATTGAAGGTGGAATTGGAAATTTATTTGCAAATGCATCGCTGCGTAGAAAATTTCCTGATGAAAGTTTTTGTATAGATGGCGATAGCCATAACCTTAGCAAAGGCAATACATTTATGGGTGTTCACTTGTTGGTTCCTAAAGAAGGCGTTGCTATTCATATCAATGCTTTTAACTTTCCTGTGTGGGGAATGCTCGAAAAAATTGCTGTAAACTTATTGGCTGGAATGCCTGCTATTGTTAAGCCTGCAACAGTTACAAGTTATTTAACAGAGGCTGTTGTTAAAGAAATTATTGCCAGTAATATTTTACCACAAGGTGCAGTGCAATTGCTTTGTGGCAGTGCTGGAGATTTATTGAATCATACAACCTATCAAGATGTTATAACATTTACAGGTAGTGCATCTACAGGGCAAATGCTAAAATCTAACCCACACATTTTGGCAAACAATATTCCTTTTACAATGGAAGCAGATAGTTTGAACTGTATGGTGTTGGGCGATGATGTTACACCTGATATGCCTGAGTGGGATATTTTTATTAAAGAAGTTAGAAAAGAAATGACTACCAAAGCAGGACAAAAATGTACAGCTGTGCGTAGAATTTTTGTTCCTGAAAATAAAATAGAAGATGTGCAAATAGCACTAGGCAAGGCTTTGGCTCAAACTGTTATTGGCAATCCTTTAAACAAGGATGTAAGAATGGGTAGTCTTGCAGGTAAAGACCAAGTGAAAGAAGTAAAAGCACAGGTGCAAAAACTATTAGCATCATCACAAATTATTTATGGTAGTTTAGATAGTGTTGAAGTAATAGATGCAGATAATATCAGTGGCTCATTTATCAGTCCTATTTTGATGTTGAATGAAAATCCATTTGCTGCAACTGATGTGCACGAAGAAGAAGCGTTTGGTCCAGTTAGCACCATTATGCCTTATAAAAATATAGATGATGCTATTGAGCTGAGCAAAATGGGAAAAGGCAGTTTGTGCAGTAGTATTGTAACTGCCTCTACAAAAAATGCTAAACAATATGTTATTGGTGCAGGCACACACCATGGTAGAATTTTGGTGTTAAATAGTGATTGTGCCAAAGAAAGCACTGGACACGGAAGTCCTTTGCCATTGCTTGTTCATGGTGGACCAGGACGTGCAGGTGGTGGTGAAGAAATGGGCGGTATTCGTGGTGTGAAACATTATATGCAACGTGTGGCTGTGCAAGGTTCGCCAACAATGTTAACTGCTGTTACCAATGTGTATCAACAATATGCCAAAGGCAATCACGATGGTATTCATCCATTTAGAAAATACTTTGAAGAACTAAATATTGGCGACCAACTTATTACTGCAAAAAGAGTGATAACAGAAGAAGACATTAACAAATTTGCCGACCTGAGTGGCGACCAATTTTATGCTCATAAAACATTTACCAATTTTGAAGGAACAATGTTTGAAAGGCAAGTTGCACATGGCTATTTTATTATGAGTGCAGCAGCAGGTTTATTTGTTGATGGCAGCGACTTAGGCCCTGTGTTGTTAAACTATGGTATTGATGAATTACGCTTTACCAAACCTGTGTATGCTGGTGCAGAAATATATATTCGTTTTACCTGCAAAGAAAAACTTCCACAAGACACCAAAGATGAAAACGATATACCTAAAGGCATTGTAAAATGGCTGGTTGAAATGATTGATGAAACTGAAGAATTGGTGGGTGTGGCTACGATATTAACGATGGTGAAGAGGAAGTAAAATTGCTCTGCGAGGCTTGTAGCCATAACTGTTCGAAACCTGTTAAGTATTGTTAAACAAATGTGGTGCAAGCTTTGGATTTCCACCACATAGTATTACTATTTCTTTTATAATTTCATTTTCAAGTTCTATTTCAAATTTTAGTTTAGCAATTTTTATATTACTGATTTTATTAAGTTTTTTGTATGTTATAATCAATATCGCCAATATCATTGTCATATACAGCATTACTTTCATTCCATTTTCGTTTCTTGTTACTAAATGTTTTAGGTTAAGATGCTGTTTAATAAACTTGAAAAATATTTCTATTTCCCAACGTTGTTTATAATATGCTGCAATAATGTAAGCATCTTCTTCAAGCAAATTGCTAACAAAGTAGATAGGCTCTTGTGAGGCATCTATAACTGCTTTAATTATTCTATATTGATGTGCTGTTTTTTTGCCACCTGTGTGGTATAGCAATGCAGTTTCATCGCTTAAAATAGTTACTGTGCTATTCAAAGGTTTGGCAACGACATCGTTTTTTGTGATGCTACAATATTTTATATCCAGCTTTGACCTTGTTATAAAATATTTTCCATCAGCACTAAACTTTTCAAAACTTTTACGAAATTGAATTCCCCTATCAAACACTACAGTCTTACCTATTAATTTATCAGCTCCATCAATTAATTCAGCCATTGCTTTGTCTTCACTTATATAAGACTGTTCAGTAAATATTTTGAATGAAGATGGCAAACTACCTGTTAACCCTACAGTATATTTTAAAAATCGTTTATCAGTATCAACTTTACTGTTTCTCATCCCTTTCTCTAAAAGTTTTGCTGCTAATGATACATAAGTGCTATCTACTTTTGATAAGGCATTTTCTTCTTTCAGTTGATGATTATAAATCTTAAATATTTCCTCATACAACTTTTCAAAAAATGAAACATCAATGGTGCATATTCGGTCTCTTATCGAGTTAAATTTACAGTCGCTAACTTTAGTGTCTACATTAAGTTGAGAGGTAAATTTCGCTGAAGATAAAAAGGTTTCCATAACTCTTAAACTCAACTTATCTGTGCTTAACATAGAAAATAAAATGAGTTTAAACACAATATCGCCTTGTAACTTCTTTACCTGATTATTTACATTAGTCTCTAAACTTAACTTCTCTAAAAGAGTTAAAGGAATTAACTCTAACAAAAATTTCGCATTCATTTACTCTTAAACGAAACAACACTTTGAA
>JAPLER010000203.1 GCA_026391115.1 Bacteroidota bacterium
GCCTGATAAGCAATGCCATCAAGCGATTCGTGTGCATAAACGTGGTCGTGCCCCTGAAAAAAACCATTGACGCCATTATCTACAAACAATTTGTGAATGGGTTTTGCCCAACCTGGTCTTTGTGTTGGAAAGCTATATTTATTTCCATTAGCACCATCATAACCACCCCACTCATACAATTTTGCATTTGTAACACCACCACGACCTTGGCCACGTATGTGATGACAAAAAACAAACTTGTGTTTTGCCGTGCTGCTCTCTAAAGTATTTTTCAACCAAGTATATTGGGGTAAGCCTAAACTCCAATCCCATTTTATTGGTTTGTCACTCGTATCATTTTGATTTCTATAAACATCAAGCACAACAAATAAAGAGTTGCCCCAGTTCCAAGCATAATAATTTTCTGGATTGCCTATGCCATAAGGTTCATTATCGGTATTACCACTATAAAATCCATTGGGGTATGGATTAGGGTAATAAAATTTACGCCATTGCGTACCCCAAACACATAAGTTAGCACCTGGTGTATGGTTGTAGTAATAATCATTTTCTCCTTCGTGATTTCCTAAGGCGATGTAAAAAGGAACGGAATGACAAATGCTTCCTAGAAATGGTCTGTAATCTTTGTGAAGTGTATCTAATGCCCCAGATGTAATTGTACTCCATTCGTGGTCATCTCCAAAAATATCTCCTAAAGAAAGCATAAAATCTGGCTTGTCTTTTAACTGATTATTTAAGCAAATCTGATAAATACTTTTCACGCCTTTTTTGTCGTATAAATGTTCATCTGCTTCCACAGTAAATGTGAACGTGCTGTCTTTGGCTCTTTGTGTATGAAAAGTATATTCTGGTGTTGCAGTGTATGTAGATGCTGAAGTTAATTTGTATTTCATTCTATAAAAATAACGAGTATCAACAGTTAAATTGTGCAAATCAATTTCGTCTGGAGTATTGGCAACATTGTTATAAATACTTGTGGTATTAGAATATGTGCCAGAACTAGTTCCATACTCTAAATAGTAATTAACATTTTGGTCAAACAAAATACTGGCTGTAATTGATGTATCTGTTGGCCTTCCTAAAATGATTGATTTTGTTTGAGCAAAATTATATGTACAGAAAAGTGTAAGTAAAATGGCAATAAACAAACTTTGTAATTGCTGCTTATTATATAAAAAGTGTATGTTTATCATTAAATAAATTTGTCTATTAACTATTTTAGAAGACAAAAGTTTAAAAACTTGGCATTAATGCCAGAAAATTAAAAAATAATCGTCCAAACAAATAGAAAACTATTTTATGCAAATATCTAAATGGAGGTGGTGCTTTGTAATTGCTTTATGTTTTGTAACTAACATAATACTTGCACATAATATTGATATGGGTACTGCCTTACCCAGGAATTGGACTTTAGTAAAGGAAAATAAAAGTTTTGAAGGTTACTTTTATATGTACAAAAATGGAAATGTATATATAGATGTAGATAACAAAATAGTCAATTATCCATTAAATGCTTTTTGCAAAGAAGACCAAAACTTTACACTTAAAAAAGATGCTTATATCCGTAAAGTAAATAATGATTTACAA
>JAPLER010000204.1 GCA_026391115.1 Bacteroidota bacterium
AGCAAATGCTAAAGTTAAATTGCTGTAATTTCCACCACTACCTACTGTCCTTGTACCACTCAATGTTCCAGAATTTGTGGTAACAGTTCCATTTAAAGTAGAAGATTCTAAAGATGTAACCACAGATACTACTTTAATGTAGTTGCTAGAGCCGCCTGTTAGACCAGATAGAGCCAAAGAATAAGAACCACCTGTTCCAGCAGTTGTAGTACTATTAACTGAACCTACTAAATAAAAAGTAACATTATCATTTGAGCGATATACATTATAAGAAGTTTCAGTAGTTGAATTATCCACCCAAGTTATTGTTGCACTACTTGCAGTTACAGCTGATGATGAGAAAGTTGTTGGAGCAGCAGGAGCACCAGTTGTTCCCTCTGCAATGGTAAAATTATCTATGAACACATCATTACTACCCCAAGAAGATGCAATTTGAAAACCAAATATTACACCCGCTTTTCTATATTGAACCGGAATTGCAAAAGTTCTTGTTGCCCAAACTCCAGTTGTTGTGGGGCTGATAGTACCTAAACTTGCCCAAGTAATACCACCGTCAAAAGAACCCACAAACTGTTGGACACCTGTACCTCCATAGCTAAATGAAAAACTAGCAAGTGGTGTAGCAGAAGTAGACAAATCAATTAAAGGCGTCTCTATTCTTCTTGTGTTACCAGTAGAAGTTCCACCATCAAAAAACCATAAAACATTACTTCCATTTGGTGGTGCACTAGTTGGAGCACTAGAGCCAGTTGAATAAGGTAAACAACCTCCTGTACTTGTTCCAGCAAAGTTAACTGCTGTATAAGTTGGTGTTGGAGTACCACCATAAACCATTTGACCCCAATCGTGAGGACCAGATGTTGTTGCACAAGCTCCAGGAACTACATCATTTAATACCCTTGTCTGTTTCCAACCACTTGGAGCATTAGGACCCGTTGCAGTATAAGCTGTTGATGAGTTTCCATTTAGGAACCAGGTTCCTTCAAAGCTTTCGGATAAATAAGTTTGTGCGTTTGCATTACTAAAACCTGCAAAAGCAACTACCATAGCTAGTAGAAAAGCTTTTACGAATCCAGTAGCAAAAGTTTGTTTGTTTGTTGTTTGCATACTTGTTTGTTTAATTATTAGAAAAATTGTTAGAGACTAGAGTAGTGTGTTCCAAATTGCTTTGGAAAAAAATATTTGCTAAACGACCACTTTTTATACTATTTGTTAAAATTGTAAACATAAATGTTAAAAAAATGTGATGTGTTCCTTTGGTTAAAAAATAAAAAAGAGACAAAATACAAACACTTAAAAAGACAAAAAGGAATGTCAACAAAAATACTACAAATCAACAATAGCAAGCATTTCAATTGATAACCAAATCCATAATACTTTTCAAAATGATGTAAAATTACTATTCTTTTACCGAGGGTTGTCAGGACAATATTATAACTAAATGTTAAAAAAAACAAAAAAATATTAATTTCTTGTTACTTACCTAGTCCTGCAAAATAATCCATAAAAATAATTTGCCACTTTGCTCCTTATGTTGCTTTGCGTGAATAAAAAAACTATAATGCTACCATCAAATCTATTATAAAAGAGGTCTGATGTAAAACGGATTGAATAACCCCCTTCGGAAATGAAGGAACAATTGAAGTTCATCGTCATTTCGAGTGAGGTACGAACGAGAAATCTGCTGAAGTTGAGAGAACCAACAATTATTCATAATCTTGCAGATTACTAAACGATATGCTGTTAAACATACAACAGGCTCAAAATGGCATCATTAAAAATGCGTTAAGAAAATGTCAAGTGTTGTCGTTAAAAAGAAAAACAAATGAAGTGAAGTTGGGTAATAGACATTGCTTGTAAGTCCTACTATTGTTGAGTTTTATGCTATTGATGGAGCTTGTTTTTCTTTAGACAATGCTTGGAATTTTTAGCATTTGTAATGGAGCCTTAATTTTTTGCTCCACTTTCGTATCAAGACAAAAGTAGAATACAATAGACCTTTTTCATAATAGCTTCAATAAATTTTGCTGCAAGGTTTTAAACGCTGCTAAGTAGAATCTTGCAGATTACTAAACGATATGCTGTTAAACATACAACAGGCTTAAAATGGCATCATTAAAAATGCGTTAAGAAAATTGCAAGGGTTGTCGTTAAAAAGAAAAACAAATGAAGTGAAGTTGGGTAATAGACATTGCTTGTAAGTCCTACT
>JAPLER010000320.1 GCA_026391115.1 Bacteroidota bacterium
TAGTAATACTATGTGGTGGAAATCCAAAGCTTGCACCACATTTGTTTAACAATACTTAACAGGTTTCGAACAGTTATGGGTCTGGGTCTTGCTGATTTTTTAAAAAGTAGTATTCTTTTACAATTAGTTTATCGTACACCACCATTAGCAAACAAAAAAGAAAGTATAAAATAGCAGGTATAAAATGAACAAGTTCTTTTTTACTTACACGAAAACTTGGGTTGAATAAACTGTTTACATAAAAAAATATAAAAGGTCCAATTAAAAACAACTGCTGAAAAGGTGTATAAAATAAAATATCTCTGTAGGGCTGTTGCCCATACCAACCAGCAAAACCAACCATCCAAGGGGTTATGTATAAAACTGCAACCACTAAAAATAAACCTAACCATAAGTTAGATTGTTGCTTGCCTTTGATATATTTTACAAACAATAACACTGCATAAACCAAGACGTGTACAAAAAATATAAGTAGCAACGAACTATAAAAATCGAAATTAAAAAGCATAATTAGTTGGGGGTTGATTTATAAAAACCAAAGATTGTCTTTGCATTAGGATGATAATTTTTATGCTGAAAGAGGGGTATGTTTATGGCATCATTTCAAAATACTTGCTTTTAACTGGTAAATTCTTTTGGCTGATGTTATTCCGACTATATAACTGAATTCACATACTTGGTCTTTCAATTCTGCTATTACTTCCACATCTTGCACCAATTCTTCTGTTGTGCATTTATTGAAAAACAAAATGGCAAGTAAAAAACTAAAAGTGTTAATGTTTTATTCATAAGCCAAATGTATAACGCAAGCCCGAACTGGAGTACAATAACTATGTTTTTTCTTTTCCATATTGCTGAAGCACACCCAACATCAGCGAAGATAAAAGAGAAGAATACCTAATAGGGCTAAAAATAAAGAACAAATGTTGAGGCAATGTTGGTCAAATTACAATAATGCCAAACTATATATGCACCCAAGTTCTTTCGGCTATACCAATTCCTTTCAAGCTATTTATTGTTATTTTCATTTGATATATATTTATTCATTTGTCAATGTTTATTATTTGTCTTAAAATTGAAGATAAATTAAAGCTACAGCAGCAATAGTCATAATAATTAATGCAGCAAAGCCAAGAATGTTTGTTGTTCGCCCATTCACGTTTTCTCCCATTATTTTTTTATTGTTTGAAATGTGCAGGATGATTGCAATTAGGACAGGAGCCGTAAGTCCATACAGGATGGCTGTATATATCAACGATTGAATTGGAGTAATGCCTATATAGTTTAGAGACAAACCGAGTATCAATGAAATAGCAATAATGACATAAAAAGCTTTTGCTTCATGAAATTTTTTATCAAGCCCTTGTTCCCAGCCAAAGGTTTCGGTAATGATATAAGAAATAGAACCACTTAAAACAGGTATTGCAATAAGCCCTGTTCCAATTACACCAACTGCAAAAAGAAGATAAGCAAGATTTCCAGCTAATGGTTTTAATGCCATTGCAGCTTGTTCTACGGTATCAATTTGATGAACACCACCTTTAAACAAAACTGTTCCTGTGGTAAGAATAATAAAATACATAACAAAACCAGAAACTGTCATTCCAAAATCTACATCTTGGTTAATGTCGTGAATTATTTTTTTATTTACAATTAAGTGTTTTCTCTTGTTCTTCATTTCTTCAACTTCTACTGATGCTTGCCAAAAGAAAAGATACGGTGAAATGGTTGTGCCTAATATGCCCACTAATATTGCGATAAAGTCCTTATCAAATTTAATAGTTGGAATAAAAGTTGCTTTCAGAATTTCGCTAAAATCTTGTTTATACAAAAAAGGAACAATAAAATAAACCAACATTACGATGCACAAATACTTTAATACGGATGCTATTTTTTGATATGGCAAATAAATGATTAATCCTAAAAGTATAATGGTGAAGAGTACACTGAAATAATTAGCATCGATTGACGGAAATAGCAGATTTCCTACAGCTCCCATACCAGCAATATCAGCACCAATATTCATAACAATGGCAGGAAAGCTAAATAACAACATTAAATATAAAATAGGTCTTGGATAGTGTTTCTTAAGTGTACCTGTCAACCCTTGAGAGGTTACCAAGCCAATTCTCGCACACATTTGTTGAATAGAAGCCATTAGAGGAAAAGCAATAATTGAAGTCCATAGCGTTGCAAGACCATAAGCAGCACCTGCTTGAGAATAAGTTGCAATTCCAGATGGGTCATCATCACTTGCACCTGTTACCAGACCTGGTCCAAGTTTTTTCCAACTACTAAAAAGTTTAGATGAAAATGTTTTCTTTTTTATCATTTTTTCAGTTGTTGTTAATGGTTGGTAAAAATACAAACAAGATGAGTAGTAAAGCAGTTGTAATATTTATTCTTATTAAAATTACGGGATAAATGTCTTGATGAAAATACCAATAAAGGTTTGACGCTACACAAAACAAGCAAATCAGCATTGTGAGGATTATTAGTATTTTATGTTTCATAATTCTGCTTGTGCGTTTGTCTGTTTATCTCGATGTAGATTTGCGGTGCAGCTTGGTTGTATACAACTAAAAAGCCTTGCCCTTATTGGTTAATTAGCATCCCTAACCCAAGTTGATAATTGCTATCCCGAAGCTTCGGAATGCTGAAGTTTTATTAATAAGCCAAATGTAAACCACCACAACATAATTGCTCAACAAATATTGCCTGATTTATTTGTATTTTAAACAGTTTATGTTACCTGCTGTTAAAGTCTAGCATAACCCAGTTTTTCAATTTCTGTATTGTCATTTATTAAATGAGTTTTACCGTCCTTCAATACATATAAATAGTCGCTTATTTCTGTTACATAGTTAAACATATGGTCTGTAATTAAGAAACCCTTTTTAGACTTTTCCAATTCTAAAAGTTCAATTACCTTCTCAATTTGAATTGGCATTAAATGCGAAAATGGCTCGTCAAGCATAGAAAATTGAGACTTTGACTTTATAATAACATATACTTCAATTAATCGTCTTTGTCCACCTGATAAAGTCTTAATTGAAGATTTGAATTTAGTTGAAAATTCTGGGAATGTAATCTCAAAATCAGAAAACGCTAAGTCAAAATCAGAAAATATTCTTTTAAGTGTTAGATGAGATGGAATGAAATTAAATTGTGGTAAATAAGTCAGCAAGTCTGGTCTTTTAAATGCTTGAAAAATTGTAATATTGTCAAAACGAATTGATTTACTAATTGGATTCAAATTTCCATACACAACATTCATTAAACAAGTTTTACCTTGACCGTTTCGACCTAAAATTCCTGTGACTTTTCCAGTTTCACATTTAAAGTAAATATTAGATAAAATTCTTCTTGACCCAAACTCTAACAGAACACTATCTACTTCAAATTTATGCTGCATTGATTTTATATGTTATAATTAATGAAACAATAAACAGAACTAAATCAAACGTTACAGTTGAAGACCAAAGTATAATTTGAGAAACACCTAAATTCTGATAATAGTATATCTCTTTTTCTTTGTATTTTTTTATAAAAAAATAAATAAGTCCAAGTGTTACTATCTTAAACCAGAATAATGGAAAGAAGCTTGAAATACCATTTTTATGAAAAATCCAAATACAACAAATTGTTATTGCAGTTGTCGCAATAAAATAATTTCTGTAAAATGTCAGAATGAATTTTATAATTTTTAGAAGTCTCAAATTAATAGCAGGTAACCCCTGCATTGCCGCAAGTTTCAAACTAAAACTTTTGCAAAGCATTTCAAAATTAGGTGTATTGCCACAAGTGTATATCAATCAAAAAAAATTACCCCCGCTCTGCGAAACTTGCAGTTTCGGCAGTTGTATTTAATTGCTTAAAACAATATAGTATTACTTACTAAGCTATAGCTTTGAAGAGCTGGAGAGCTGGTGTTATGCCATTGTTGTGTCTTTTAACCAACAATA
>JAPLER010000125.1 GCA_026391115.1 Bacteroidota bacterium
ATAAGGATTATTCCGTTGTGTATTTTATTAAGCCGAGTTTACTCGGCTTTTTTATTTGCCTCTGCTAAGCTATATGCCATTCTAATTGAATTGATTTTTTTGTGACATTTTTTTGTAATTAAACTACAAAAAAACCTCAACCAAAGGTTGAGGGATAATAAATAGTTGACAGTCTTATTAATTTATAAATGCTACATTATTTTTCGGCTACAGTATTTACAGGTTCCCACAATTCAATTTTATTACCTTCCATATCCATTATGTGTACAAATTTTCCATAGTCATAACTCTCAATATTATCAACAACAGTTACTCCGTTTTCTTTTAATTTGGCTACCAATCCTTCAATATTTTGAACCCTGTAATTAATCATAAATTCTTTTGTAGAAGGGGCAAAGTATTCACTACCTTTTTTAAAAGGACTCCATTGCAAAATATTAATTTCCTTAGGATTGTCAATATTTCTAGATTCAAAGCTTGCACCATAATCATTGGTATCAATACCCAAATTGTCTCTATACCATTCTTTGGTGGCTTTAGGGTCATCAGAAAAGAAGAAAATACCGCCAACACCTGTTACTTTAGGTGTTGTATCGTTCGTTGAAACTGTTGTTTCATTTTTTTGTTCTTCCATTTTTTTTATTTTTAGTGGTGTAAATGTTACTCAAAAGTAAGAGTATTTGTTTGTAGAGTTATTGTCCTTGTTTGCAAACACATAAACCAAGCTTTTCTATTACTTTTAATAGAGGCAAAACTAATATTTAGCTTTCATTTAGTTAATTGTAATATTTGGTGTATGGCATTATGATGCCATCAATGGCTATTATACATTGCATAGCTCTTTATTAAATGCTAAAACGTCAAAAATCAATTTTTTACAAACCACTTTGTTGCATCAGCAGTTTTTACAACACTTAGCCTTGCCTTCCTATATTTGCAGCTTATGAAGAATATCAGGAATTTTTGTATTATAGCTCATATTGATCACGGTAAAAGTACTTTGGCAGACAGACTTTTAGAAGATACCAAAACAATTGGTAGTAGAGATATGCAGGCACAGGTGTTGGACGATATGGATTTGGAGCGTGAAAAAGGAATTACCATTAAAAGCCACGCTATTCAAATTAATTATCCCTACAAAGGCGAAGAATATGTGTTGAATTTAATTGACACACCAGGTCACGTTGATTTTAGTTATGAGGTAAGCCGAGCTCTAGCTGCTTGCGAGGGAGCATTGCTTTTGGTAGATGCTTCTCAAGGTATTCAGGCACAAACTATCAGCAATTTATATTTGGCTATTGATAATAATTTGGAAATTATTCCTGTTATCAATAAGATAGATATGGACGGTGCAATGATACCAGAAGTAACAGACCAGATTGTTGATTTAATTGGTTGCAAACCCGAAGAAATTTTACACGCCAGTGGTAAAAGTGGTATTGGTATTTTTGAAATATTAGATGCTATTATTGAAAGAATTCCTGCACCAAAAGGCGACCCAGAAGCACCATTACAAGCGTTAATTTTTGATAGTGTGTTCAATAGTTTCAGGGGTATTATTATTTATTATAGAATAATGAATGGTACTATTACTCGTGGACAAAAAGTAAAGTTTATTGCTACTGGTCAAGAGTATGATGCTACAGAAATTGGCGTATTGAAATTAGGGATGGAAGCCAAGAACCACGTGGGTTGTGGAGATGTAGGATATATTATTACAGGTATTAAAAATGCCAAAGAAGTAAAGGTGGGCGATACATTAACTTCAAGTGGAAGTATGGCTGCAAGAATAAATGGTTTTGAAGAAGTGAAGCCAATGGTATTTGCTGGTATTTTTCCTGTAGAAACTGATGCTTTTGAAGAGTTGAGAGATTGTATGGAAAAGTTGCAATTAAACGATGCTTCTTTAACATTTGAGTTAGAAACATCACAAGCTTTAGGCTTTGGCTTTAGATGTGGTTTCTTAGGCTTGTTACATATGGAAATTATACAGGAAAGATTGGAACGTGAGTTTAATCAAACTGTAATTACCACTGTACCCAATGTAAGTTTTATTGCCTATACTACAAGAAAGGAAACGATTATTGTAAACAATCCTGCTGAAATGCCTGATGCTACTAAGTTGGATAGAATTGAAGAGCCATACATTAAAGCACAGATTATTACACAAAGTGATTACATAGGAAACATTATGACTTTGTGTTTGGGCAAAAGAGGAAACCTTATCAATCAATCATATATCACTCCAACACGTGTAGAGTTGACTTTTGAAATGCCTTTAACAGAAATTGTATTTGATTTTTATGATAAATTAAAATCTCAAACACGTGGTTATGCCAGTTTCGATTATCATCCAATTGGTTACAGAGATGCAGATATTGTGAGAATGGATATTATGTTGAATGGTGAAAAGGTAGATGCATTGGGTTCATTAATTCATAGAAGTAGAGCCCAAGATTTTGGTAGAAAATTATGTGAAAAGTTGAAAGAATTATTGACAAAACAACAATTCCAAATTGCTATACAAGCAGCTATTGGTGCTAAAGTTATTGCACGAGAAAACATTAGTGCAATGCGTAAAGACGTTACTGCAAAATGTTATGGTGGTGATATTAGTAGAAAACGTAAGCTATTGGAAAAACAAAAAGAAGGTAAAAAACGTATGAGACAAATTGGTAATGTTGAAGTACCACAAGAAGCGTTTTTGGCTGTGTTGAAACTAGATTAATTCGCTATATCTTATTTATAAAAATAGCCACTACAATGTAGTGGCTATTTTATTGTAAAGTATCGTTCAAAAAGTTTACCCTTTTTTATTCTTTTTAATTTTATCAAATTCTTGTTGTGATACCAACTTAGCTCCTTTAACAGGTATCATCATTGGGTTGGTTTCTATTTGTAAATCAATAGCAGTGGTTAATGTATTAGACTTAGTATCTAAGCTTTCCAAAACTGTTCCAGGTAAGCTATAATCGCCAGTTGCAGATAAACTACATTTAAAATTATCTGTGTACCAGACCATTCTACTTATTTTATCATCTTCCATTGTGTAAGCTAGTTTGCAAGGATATCCAAAAACAGTTTTTGCTTCTTCACTTAAAATCCAAGAATCTTGTTTGTTGATAATTGAATCTCTCACAAAATAATTGTCATCTTTCCATTCTACTTCTTTAATGGTGTAACCTTTGGCATAGTCACAGTAAACAGTATTTGGCACAAATGCCTTACCCAATATTTTTGTTTTTCTACCACGTTTAAAACTCTTGATAGAAAATTCATCCTTTTCTTCCAGGGTTTCAACTGTTTCATAAAAAGTAACAGAGTCACTGATGGTAAATTCATCAATCATATACTTGCCACTCCATCTTATTGTGCTGTTTGGTTTTCTGTAATCTTCTGATGAGCCTTTGATGTTTCCTGTTTTGTACATAATGGTCAACTTGGTTTGTGCCTCACTAAAATAAGTTGCAGTAAGTAGCACTAGCAATATGAATGTTCTTTTCATCATCGTTTTTTAATTATAAAGTTTATGAATGTATTACATTGAAGATATGCTGTAGCTATTTTATTCTATAGTCAATGGAGTCTTTTACCTCACCACAATTGGGCATATCTTTAGGTAAATATGGATTAACCACTTCATCTGTTTTGCTTAACCAGTCTGCACCTTTATTGTTAAACGCCATTGGGCAGTGAATTAAATAAACTACACTCTTATCGTATTTCACTACTTTAATTAATTCAGCCAAATGATTAGTAGTTGTTTCAAAAGACTTTCTTTTATTCTCTAAATCTTTCTCGCCAAGTAATCCTTTTATTTCATCACTAATATTTTGTGCATCAGTTTTAGCAACATCAATAATACTACTATCAGCTTTTATTAAGTTTACAGGCAAGCTATCAGCAGCTAATTTTAAAGCCTTTGCATTAGTTGCAATCGCCATAGTATCTTCTTTAACAAAAGCAGCCTGCAAGCTATAATAACTAGTTAATAATTTATCAAATCCTTTATTAAACGCTTCGCTGTTTTGAGATTGTGTTAATGGGGCTTGTGGTGCAGGTTCTGGTTTTTTTTCATCATCGCTGCTACAAGCTAACAACATAAAAGGCAAACTAAGTATGAGTAATTTTTTCATTTTTTAAGTATTAATTATTTTTATCTATCAACTATCAACTATCAACTATCAACTATCAACTATCAACTATCAACTATCAACTATCAACTATCAACTATCAACTATCAACTATCAACTATCAACTATCAACTATCAAC
>JAPLER010000066.1 GCA_026391115.1 Bacteroidota bacterium
AGCACACAAAATCCACCAATCGAAATTATTAGCATCGTGTGCTGCTGCTGTAATTGGTTTATAATTTAAGATACTTGGGTTTAAGATGTGATAATTTACAAGTTTTTTTCTGGCAGCTTTAATCATTTCTTGTACTTCTATATTCTGCATCCATAACTTTTGTGGTGGTTCGTAACCTATTTTTCCTTTACGCCAAACAATTTCTTGAGGTAATTTTTCTTTTACAATTTCTCTTAAAATCCATTTGGTGTAACCATCTTTTATTTTGTAGATTGATGGGAGCGACACCGTGAAATTTACTAAATCTCTGTTTAAAAATGGTAGTCTTATTTCTCTACTATGTGCCATTGCATTTCTGTCAGCATATCTTAATAAATCATTTAAACCAAAAGTATAAGTGTTGTAGTTCAAGATGTCTTGTAAATTTTTTACCACTGGTTTTTGTAGTGTAGCTGTGTTCTGAAATTGAAGTAGAAAATCTTTGTCAATAAACTGATTGATATTCTGCTGATGTATGGCTCTTGATTGTAATTGCTGTGAAGTGAATTTTGGTAAAAAAGCAGCAAAATAATTTTTATAATTCCAAGATTCTAGAAAATCATTAGCAAACAATAATGCTTTTTCTTTTTTGAAAAGAGATAAGTTATTTCTTAAAATTTCTTGCAAAAACCAGTTGGTGTATTTTTTGTATCCACCCAAAACTTCATCTGCACCTTGACCATCTAATAATACAATAATATCTTTTTCTTTTGCCAATTTATACACCATATACTGTGTAAAAATGCTTGCACTTTGTATAGGTTCTTCTTGATGATACATTAAAGTTTCAAACTCATTTACCAAATCAAATTCATTTGGAGAAGTAAAGTATTGCTGCAAATATAAATGTGCTGCAACTTGTTTGCTGTAGTAAGTTTCATCGTTTTTAAAATTGGGGAATGATGCAGTAAAAGCTTTTGGTTTATAATTTTCTTTTTGTACAAATTGATTGATAATTGCAACAATGCTTGAGCTATCAATGCCACCACTTAAACTTGTGCCAACAGCAACATCACTTCTTAATCTTTTTGCAATGGAAGTAGTTAATAAACTTTCAAATTGTTCAATTAGAGTTTCTGGTTTCTCATTTTTCGTTACTTTTTTCTCGTTATATGCTATTCTCCAACTTTTAATTTCTAGTTTGTAATCCTTAATTAAAATAAAATGTCCAGCAGGTAGGTTTTTAATGTTGCTATAAAATGTTTGCGATGCATCTATTGGATTGCTAGTGTAACCAATGGTTATATAATTCAACAACTGTAAATTATTCACTTGTTTTTCTATACCAACACTCCACAAAGCTTTCATTTCACTAGCAAAATAAAAACTGTTATCCTCTGGTGAAACGTAGTAATAGAATGGCTTTTCGCCGTAAGCATCTCTTGCAATAAACACTTCATTCTTTTGATTATTGTAAATTGCAAATGCAAACATTCCATCAAATTGTTGCACACAATTGTTGCCCCAAAAACTGTAGGCAGCAAGTATTACTTCTGTATCACTTTGTGTTGTAAATACGAAGCCTTTTTGCTTTAAAAAATCTCTTAATTCAATGTAGTTATAAATTTCTCCATTATAAGTAATGGTATAATGTAAATAGTTAAAAGGCTGTGCAGCTTGTGCTGATAAATCTATAATTGAAAGCCTCCTATGAGCAAAACCAACAGTTTGATTTTCGTTGATAAAAAGACCTTCTCCATCTGGTCCACGATGTTGCAGTGCAGTTGCCATTTTTTGCAAACTAATTTTGTTTACATTAATTTTATTGGTAGAAATGATTCCTGCAATGCCACACATAGTCTGCAATATAATGCAACAATATTTGAAATATCATCAAAATATATGTGTAAAAAATCATTTTCTTTAAAAGATAAAATAGAAATATAATTTGTTTTTAAAATTTTAATATTGCACTACTATATTTACCTACATAAAATTTGTTTATGATACAATCTATTCGCCAACAATTTAATAATGCTTTTACCAAAGAAAAGTACGATGCTTACTTACACGAATTACATAACAAATATCCAGAAGGTGCATTGGCATTTAGGGTTGCCGAAACCCCAATTTTTGTAAGTAAAGAATTTACTAAAAAAATAATTGATGCTTGTGAAAGTATTGTTGATGTAATTGTTGATCCAGAATTTATTAAGCAAAGTGAAAAAGCCATTCCTGCCAATGTAAAAATGCCTAATGATAAAAATTATAGCGATTTTATTGCATTTGATTTTGGTATTTGCGAAAATGAGCAAGGAGAATTAGAACCACAGCTAATAGAAATGCAAGGTTTTCCAACATTATTTGCGTATCAAATTTTTCATGATAGTGTTACCAGAAAACATTTTGATATACCAGAAAACTTTAGTGCTTACTTAAGTAATTTAAACGAAGAAACATACTTGGCTTTGTTGAAAGATATTATTGTGGGAAAGCATGAAACAGAAAATGTAATTCTACTAGAAATATTTCCACACGAACAAAAGACAAGAATTGATTTTTATTGCACGCAAGATTTATTGGGTATAAAACCTGTTTGCATAACAGAACTTATTAAAGAAGGAAAGGATTTATTTTACATAAATGATGGTATCAAAACTCATATTAAAAGAATTTACAATAGAATAATTTTTGATGATTTGCAACAGCAAACCCAAGAAGTGCAGGAGAAAGGTAAAATTTTATTGGAAGAACTGAACGTAGAATGGGTGCCACATCCAAATTGGTTTTATAGAATTAGTAAATACACTTTGCCTTTTATTCATCATCCATTTGTGCCACAAACTTGGTTTTTAAATGAGATAAAAGAAATACCTAAAGACTTAGAAAATTATGTTTTGAAACCTTTGTTCTCGTTCTCTGGTCAGGGTGTTGTAATAGATGTAACGCAAGATGATATTGATAAAGTAAAAGACCCTGAAAACTGGATTTTGCAACGCAAAGTGAAATATGCCAACGTTGTTGAAACACCTGATATTCCTGCAAAAGTAGAGATTAGAATATTTTATTTCTGGAAAGAAGGAGAAGCTAGACCCATTGCAACAAATAATCTATCTAGATTGAGTAAAGGAAAAATGATTGGTGTACGTTACAATTTTGATAAAGAATGGGTTGGTGGTAGTTTGGCTTATTTTGAAAGATAAATTATGATTTTTACTATTAGAGTTTACGGCATTTTAATAAACGATAACAACCAAATTTTGGTAAGTGATGAATTTATCAGAGGTAATTACTTTACAAAATTTCCTGGCGGCGGTTTAGAATTTGGAGAAGGCACAAGAGATTGTGTAAAACGAGAATTTAAAGAAGAAACAGGACTTGATGTTGTTGTAGAAGAACATTTGTACACAACAGATTTTTTTCAAATTTCTGCATTTAATCCTCAGCATCAAATTGTATCAATTTATTATTATGTTAGTTGCCTAAATGCAGATAACTTACCTACAAAACACAAGCAATTTGACTTTGAACCAAATCAAATTGCTGACAATACAAGTTGTGCAGAAGTATTTAGATGGATTGACTTGAATAGCTTTTATGAAAATGATGTTCATTTGCCCATAGACAAAATTGTTGCAAACCTTATTTTGGCATCTCAAAAATCTTAACACTTTTTTAGGTTTTTTATTTTTTTAGTTTTATTAGTTTTGCATTATGAAATTGATTTTTACATTTTTTGTTTTATTGTCAACTTCTTTTATAAATGCACAAGATTTAACTGGCATTTGGAGAGGTAGGTTTCAGCAAAATAATTTAGATGTATTGAACTCTACTTATTCAACTGAAACATATAAGTATGAAGTGCAAATTAATCAACTTGAAACAAATGCACTTGAAGGGGTCACATACTCTTATTTATCAACTGTTTTTTATGGTAAAGCTGCTTTAAAAGGCATATTGAATAAAAAAGGAAAAACGCTTACTATAAAAGAAACCATAATGCTTGATATGCGAGCCTTGGGTAAAACTGAGCCTTGCTTAATGACTTGTTATTTAGACTATTCTAAATCTGGCAAATTGGAAATATTAAGTGGAACTTACACTAGTGTAAAATCAAAAGATAAAAGCGATTGTGGAAGTGGAACTGTTTACTTGGAAAAAGTAGTTGAAAGTGATTTTGAGAAAGAAGATTTTTTGACAAAAAAGAAAAAAGAAGGCCCTAAAACTGAAACGAGAACTAAGGAAATTATAAAACCTAATGTTAAAAGTACTCCTTTGCCGAAAGTTAAAAATGATATAGCCACAAATAAAAATAATAAAAAAGAGCAAATAACTAAACCAGTAACCCAAGGAAATAAGCCTACCCCAAATAAACCTAAAACTACAAAACCTGGTGCCGAAAATTTTGTTATAAAAAAAGACAAAACGCTAAAAGACACCACAAGTGCAATTGTAAAAAATGATAAGCCCGTTGAAGTAATAAAACCAGAACCAATCATAAAAAAAATTGAAGACCCAGTTGCTGATGTATTAGTAGAAAGAGAAAATAAATTGGTGAATAAGATTATTGTTGATGACAAAAATGTGACTTTGGAATTTTATGATAATGGCGAAATTGATAATGATACCATTTCTATTTACAGAGATAATAAACTAATAGTTGACAAAAAAAGATTAAGCACCAACCCAATAGTAATGAATTTAAGGTTTGATGACATTAACGTTTTTTACGAAATTATTACTGTTGCAGAAAATCTTGGGGATATTCCTCCAAACACAGCTTTAATGGTGTTGACCTATGGCAATAATAAGAGAAAGGAAGTATTTTTAACATCTGATGAAAAAACTAATGCCAAAATAATTATAGAATATAAAAAATAAAATGACTCCATAGTGCAATGGATTAGCATATCAGATTTCGGCTCTGATGATGAGGGTTCGAATCCTTCTGGGGTCACACAAACAGTTTCACAACACATCAAATAACTTCAAATCGATAGATTTTGAGGGAATCTCTTTTGATCTTTTTAAACAGATATACCATATTGCAATTATCTAATTGGTTCATATTAAGACAAACATAATATAAATTAGCTGGACTAGTGAGCTAATAATTTTCTTTGATATTTATACTTTTATATTTAACAAATTATTTCTACCAAATTAATATTAAGTATTGTAAATAAGGATTAATTCTTAGTACTATCACCATTAATAATTAATCCATCTTGCGGAATGTTTAATAAAATGCTTTTCTCATTTATCAAGTTCTTTAAGCCCGTATTTTGCAGAGAGTCAAGTATTTCGTTTTTTAGATAGAACGATTTGTTTTGGTTATTTGCTTGATGCCACCTAATTACTTTACAGTTGCAGCTTGCATTTTCTACTTCATTAATTATCTCTTCTATAGAACCTCCCTTGCCCTGCTTTATATAAATTTCTCTAAGTCCGATAATTCTGTTTTTTTCTCCAACATCAAAATTCCAAGAAGATGAAACTGCAGAAATAAATTTATTGTTAGCGTATAAGTTAAATAATGAATGTCGTGGAGATTCTGTTTTATTAGAATTATTTTTAATTCTTGAAAAAACCGATACTATACCTGGAGATTCAAACTGCATATAACCGGTATGATTAAAACTAGCACCATACCTATTAAAGGTAAAATACCCATTTTTATAGGTTATATCAATTAAGTTGGAGACTACTTTGTGATACCTATTTGGGTCAGATACTCTTGCTTGTGGAGAACCTGTATAGCAAAGCCAAACACCCTCTAAACTGTCTATTTCGGCTTTGGTAGGCTGATATGGCAAGATATTCATTTCAGTTTTAATTGTTTGCCAATCTTTTCTTGTATGAATAAGATTGAGGCAAAGCAAAATAGAACTAATACAAAAAATAGCAGCTATGCCACCAACAATTTTTAATTTGTTTGATTTGCTTTTTTGCTGTTGTTGTAATGTTAAGATCTGTTGCTCGTAATTGGTGCGATTATTTTCAACAACTATTTCTTGCTCTTTTTTTTCTTCTAAAGACTTGATCAATAAATTCTCATCTACAGGATTTTTCTCAAAGGCTTTTCTGCCTATTCCGTATAAGTATATGTAGCAAGAATCAACTAAAAAATGTCTGGGATTAGAAACTATACCAGTTAGTGCGTCTTTTATTTGACCACCAGTTATATCATATTTTCTGTAAGGGTATTCTTGTACTTTTCTGTTATTATCAGGTAGGTAGCAATCAGTACCAAACTCTTCCCATTTATCTGGTAGTTGATTACTAATATCACTTAATAATATAGCAAAAACTTCGTAATTTTTTCTATTAGTATTTAACACAATATCTTGCCCACTCTCAAGTTTATACTTCTCAATTACTCTTGAAAGCAAATAAATAATCTCTTCTTTTCCATGTTTTATTTTTTGCATAAATATTTGATAACAAGCAAATTAAAAAAATTCCGAAACAATTTTAGAGTTTCCGAAACAAATATAATTATTTATTATTGATTCAGAACTGTTAAAATCGGAATTTAAATTTTGTTTTCAATTATTTTTGACGTTATTAATTAACGATTAATTGTTGTATATGAAAAAAATGTGCACTGAAAAGAAATGTATTTCTTCCAGAAAATTTTTCTTTTTTATTTACTTGCTGTTGATGTCTTTTATTGTTTCTCCAATTTTAAATATCAACGCCCAAACCCTGTGGTATTATAATGGAACTGGAGCATTGAATAATGTTGGAAGTTGGGGAACTAATACCAATGGCACAGGAGGAACACTTACAGATTTTACAAGTGGCGGTCGTTATTTTATTATTCAAAACACAACTGCTGTTTCACTAACAGGAATTTGGAATGTAGGCAATGCCAATTTTGCAAATGCTGGAGGAGATAGTGTAATTATTGGTAACCCAACAACTCCAACCCCACCAATTACTCTAACTTTAGCAACAGGCTCAGGTTTAACAGTAAATAAAAGTAGAACCATCTCAGTTTCAATGCCATCAACTGGCAATCAAAAAATTGTATATCAAAATAGTACTGTTTTATCATTTGGGGCAATTGCAGATACAAATTTAGCAATTGTTTTTGATGGGGCAACCATCACCACAACTTCAAGCAGCCGATTTGGGAGTATAAGCTTAATTAATAATGCCAATGTAACAATGGGTGCTGCCTCTTTGGTTGTTAAAGATTTATTTGTAGAACTTGGCTCTACATTGGCAGGCCCAATTGGTTCTTCAAGCAATTTTATTGCAATTTTATCAGGAGGAAGTGTAAATATTAATGGAACGTTTAAAGCTGGTAGAAGTGGTGGATTATTTACAACTAAAGTAGCTATACCTGTTGTGCCAGTTCCTACCAATGGTACTATTTTATTTCAAGANNNNTTTCAAGACTCTACTATTCCACCAAACTTAACTTTGGGTAAAGCATCAACTGTTGATTATTATAGAGGTACAACTAATCAAGCTGGTAATCAAACAGTTGAATCTTTAGATTATGCAAATTTAACTTTTTCAAATTCTGCTGTAGCTAGTAATAAAACTTTTGGTAGTGGTACCACAACAGTTTCAGGCAATTTTACTGTAAATATATTAGGAACGATTGCTACACCCACAACACAAAACATTACTTTAAAACCAGGTGCAAAATTGATTATTAACTCAGCTACATCTTTTCCTACGCCAACACTTACAGGTAAATTTACGTTGCAATCAGATTCTTCTGGCACAGCTTCAATTGCAGCATTGGCAACAGGTGCTAGCATTGTGGGCAATGTTACTGTGCAACAATATCTTCCTGCTGGGTTTAGAAAATTTCGTTTTCTAAGTCATCCATTTAATACTGCTCAACCGCTCAGCCAATTAACTGATGATATTAATATTACTGGCAATACTGCTGGCACAAATTTAAACACAGGACAAACTGTTGGTTATGGCTTTACAAAAACATCAACCAACAATCCAAGTTCATTTTATTTTAACACAATATCTGCAAATGGAGATGCTACAAGCGATGCAGGTTGGAAGGCTTTTTTAGACGATAGCACTAGCAACTGGAAAGCTGGACAAGGCATTAGAGTGATGACTAGAGGGAAAAGAAATCAGTCTAATACCTTAAATGGTTTTGATACAATTCCAATGGCTGTAACCATTGATATGACTGGTATTGTGAACTATGGTGCAGATACTATAAAACTTGTGACAGGAGGGTCTGGCTCAACTGCTGGATTTAATTTAGTTGGCAATCCTTACCCATCGCCAGTAGATATTGGAACAGTTTTAAATGCAACTACAAATATTGGTTCAAGCATTTATTTGCGTAATCCAAGAACAGGAAGTTACATAACTATTAATCCAATTCCAGCAAGCTATGTAATACCCGCTTACAGTGCATTTTTTGTAAAAGCAAACACAGCAACTGATTTAATTTTTAATGAGAATAATAAAGCGAATTGTACGACTTGTCCAACATTATTTAGAGCAGCAGCTACAACAAATCATATCGAAATAAAAGCTATAAACAATGGCGAAGAGTATGACAATTTACATTTCAATTTTGGAAGTAGCTATTCAAATAATTATGAAGAAAAAACGGATGCTGTTAAATTATTAAACGCAGGGTTAAGCATATATTCTTTAACCCAAGATAAACAAATGCTTGCTGCTGATTACAGAAGTGTGAATATTAAAACCACCATTCCTTTAGGTATAAAATTACCAATTACAAATGGTATGGAAACCTATACTTTAAAAGTATCAGATTTTAATATTAGCAATGGCTATAAAGTTATTTTGCACGATAAATTATATAATAAATATATTTTA
>JAPLER010000175.1 GCA_026391115.1 Bacteroidota bacterium
CTGAGAAAATAATGGCCGTTTTGCAAGGTTTGATTGGCTGACAATGGGCTTTACCTAGGCTTTTACTGGGCGTATAGTGGGAGTTAAATAAGCTTTACAACGAAGGATGAACGAAGGATGGTGGGAGTTGTAACGAAGGATGAATAAAGATACTATTTACCAACTAAGATGATAGGATTTACTGCTAGGCAAGTTGGATAAAAAATATTTGTACCACAAAGCAGCGTTTTGGTTAGTTTTGGTATCTATAATAAGTAAACTACCTGCTGATGAAAAAGCTACTCACCTTAATGGCTTTTATTTGTTTTTGGGCAAATGCCAATGCACAATATGTGAATATACCTGATAGTAATTTTAGAAACTTTTTGATGCAGAAATATCCAAGTTGTTTTAACTCAGTAAAACAGATGGATACAACTTGTAATAATATAGTTAGTGCAAAAAAAATGGTAATTAATGATTTTTATGGCACAACACCTCTTACATTATTCAATATAAACGGATTGAGATATTTCAAACAATTACGATATCTTAGAATTAATTATTCAACTATAGATACCATCTCAATTAAACAAA
Organism: Bacteroidota bacterium; assembly: GCA_026391115.1. Classification (GTDB taxonomy): domain Bacteria; phylum Bacteroidota; class Bacteroidia; order Chitinophagales; family Chitinophagaceae; genus CAIVPM01. Next base: position 577 of record JAPLER010000175.1, read on the forward strand.
ATGAGAGTCTCGATACACTTGAATTAGTTTCAAATATTAATCTAAAAGTTGTTGATACGTTACCTAATAACCTGAAAGTGTTGAATTGTTATGGTTCGAAATTATTGCAAAGTTTTACTTTATTTCCAAAATCATTAAGAGTACTAGATATTTATGACTCGAAAATAGATTCATTACCTCTAGTAAATGACAGTTTAACAGATTTAGTATTAAGCACGAATGGTTTTTTTACTAGAATATATAATTTACCTAACAGTCTTACTAATTTAGATATTACATCTGGTTATCTTCATTCATTGCCAACATTGCCTAGCAACTTAAAAAAATTAAGTATAAGAAACTGCCAAATATCTCAATTAAATAGTTTGCCGGCATCATTGGAGTATTTAGCTTTAAATGGTAATCCAATCAGCTCACTACCATCTTTACCTACCACTTTAAAGTATTTAATTGTCACAAGAACTCATTTAAAATGTTTTCCATATCTTCCTTTTGGTTTATTACATTTTGAATCGGATAAAATGATTTCAAATTATTGCGTTCAAAACATCCCAACCAATTGTTATTTCAATGATTCAATGTATAGTTATATTCCAACAGTTTGCAATCCTACCAACAACATTAACCACTGCCAATCATTTCCAGTATTTCAATCTTATGTTTACACAGATATAATCAATAATAAATACCCCAAACACAATCTCAAACTAACCCTATCCAACAACAACTATGCCTACACCAACACACAAGGTACAGCTTATATTAATGCAGATAGCTTAGGCACCTACACTATTACAGCCCAGGCACCACCACTATACAAAGCATTGCCAGCAAGCTATACACACACTTTTAATAGTTACGATACTTTGGTAATGGACACATTTGCTTTGCAAACTTTGGTTATAAAAGATAGTTTATCCATCAACATTACACCAATCAATTTTGCTGCACGTCCTGGTTTTAAATATGTGTATGAAGTAGCTTTTGAAAATGTAGGTACTACAGTTGTAAATCCTAATCTTTCATTTGTAATTGATACAAGTAAATACATTTTTGATAGTACTAATAATGCTGCTATCAATTTTAGTGGCAATACCTTAAGCTATAGTATAAATAATTTTGTGCCCGGGCAAACCAATAATTTTTTAGTGTATGGCAGGGTAAAACCTACTGTTGTTTTGGGTAGTAGTTTGCAAGCAATTGTAAGCATAACAGGTGGCAATGCAAGTGCTATAGATACTGCCAACACTACTGTACGTGGTAGTTTTGACCCCAATGATAAACAAGCCACACCACAATTAAGTGTGGCACAAGTAGCAGATAATAAGCATTGGATAGATTATACCATTCGCTTTGAAAACACAGGCACAGATACTGCATTTACAGTTGTTGTAGCAGATACATTGGATGATAGTAAAGTACAAACAAACACTTTGCAACTTACTGGCTTAAGCCATAATTGTAAAGTATCTCAAAAAGATAAGATTGTTTATTTTGAGTTTTTGAACATTAACCTACCCGATAGCAATACCAATAAAACAGCTTGCAATGGTTTTGTAAACTTTAGGGTAAAACCATTAACTACATTGGTCAACGGTAATATTGTGCCTAATAAAGCCTCTATTTATTTTGATTACAACGAGCCTATTATTACTAATACTGCAAAAACTATTATTGGGAGTACTTTGCCATTGAGTTTAACTGCATTGGGTGCTATACCTAAGCCAGAAAACAATACTATACTAGTGTATTGGAACACAGCCAATGAAATAAACACCAGTTATTTTATAATAGAACAAAGCACAGATGCCAGAACTTTTACAGCTTGTGCAGAAGTTGCAGCTATAGGCAA
>JAPLER010000302.1 GCA_026391115.1 Bacteroidota bacterium
GCTGTTAATAAATATGGCAATCGGTTAGTATTTAGATTAAGGATATACAAAAAATAGAACTTAGATTTATATCAAATAAAAAACGAAGGCAGTCCGCAAAACTTAAAACCTTCGTTCTTAATTAATATGTTAAGCAAAAATAAAACAATCTTAGGTGATTACCAATATGTAGGTAGTTTTTTAATTCACAAAGTTTCAAACTTTAAATTTCAGCTTCAAACCAAAGCCATAAAAAGTGATAATCGGTTGAGGTTAATCAATTATTTAGTAGAAGGTGCAACAAATCAATTCTTTTGCCAATTAAACACACTACTAATAACCAGACATATTGAGTGCTATAAATTTGATTATAACGGCTTAGAATACAAATTAAGGTTAAATAAGATTACTGGCGAAGCAAATCTAAAAAAGGGTGCAAATCACACAGCAAAATCCAATCGTATAACAATAGGATTTTGTAACCATTATGGTAACACTTTAAACTCTTAATTTATGAATTTAGGCATAGATAAGATTGCACTTTTTAGTAATGATTTTAGAATTAATAATTTAGAATTACTTAAATATAAGGCAGTTGGAGGTGAAATTCTTATAAATGATTTAGGCAATTTAGAGCAAAATCCTTCACCAATTTACAGCGACCAATTAGGCAACTCAATAAATGCAAAACAATTATACCAAAACGGCAAATTTTGTTCTATTGATATTGAAAACCGCAAGGGTTTGATAGTAACTTTTAATCCTTCTAAACATCACCACGCTTTTAATTTAACTAATGTAGGCAGTGATAATTTTAAGCAATCTATGTTTGATGTACAAAACGAACTTAGTAATGTATATGGTATTGAAGCCAATATTGAAAATATGAATTTAACGAGAGTGGATATTGCTAAACAATATAGTATGAATTTACCGCTTATCCAGTATCCAAAAGCATACTCTTTAATTAAAGGCAGTCGCACCGCTTCATTAAATTATTGTGATGGCCACGTTCAAAGAAACAAATCACACGAAGCCGTTTTTTATAATAAACAAGCTGAATTGCTTTACAATAAAGTTACGGCCATAACACCTTCTAATTTTTTGAGAGCAGAAGCAAGATTTAAAAAAGGCAAAAAAGTTGAAAAAACATTTAATATAAAAACTTTAAAAGAATTGCAGTTAAAAAGTAGTGATGAAATAAATTTTATGTATAACCAATATATGCGTAAGGTTTTAACAGCGTATAAAAATAAAGGCCAATATATGCTTCAATTTGAAACACAAAGAAAATTATTTACAAGTTTAAAAAACAAAAGATTTGAAGATGGCAAATTAAAACAAAATAGAGGTTATTTTAATAATTGGCTTTTGATTAACTCAATACCTAAAATTTTTGAAATGTTTGGTAACTCCGCAGAACTTACTGAATTTTTATCAAGCTGTGGTGAGAGCAGAAAATCAATTTTTGCCTTTAAGAATAAACTTGAAATGTTAAAAGAGCAGTATTTAGATTTAGAAAAAAGTTTAAATAAAAACAAACCATATGCTGAGGTGATTGAAATTGAAACACCTTTTACTATGTTAAATGAAATTAGAACAAAATTTTTAGTAGCGTAACCAATAAAAACAATTATATAAGATGAATAAAGAAACACGAACACAAAGATTAAACGTAAGATTTACAAAAAGTGAAATTCACTATTTGAAGCTACTAAGCAAAACAAAGAATTTTAGTTTTAACATTAGGCAAATAATATTTAAAGGGGTTGCGTAAATTTGTTTCGCCAATGTTAGCAGAACAAAAACCAAAGCATAAAGATATTACTCAAATTACTGAATGGCCTATTGTTAATTTTGAAGATGGGTATTTAGATGAAATTTGGCCAATGATAGATTTTGGCGATTGGTATAAAGATTTTGGTATTTGGTTTTAAATTTAGATATTTACCATACTCGTCAAAGAATAAGGCAAATGCAGAAGTGCAAACCGAAACCATAAAAAGAGTAAAGCATAATGAAGCTACTAAGCAATTAGTAGCTTTTTTTTATTTCAATTATACAAATGTGCAAGTGAATGTATTTACACAAATGAGCAAATCTAACGAGAGGATAATATGATTATGCAGTTATAATGTAGGTATATTACGTTATCTATACACGCATATACAACTTAATAGAATGCTTTAAAAATGGTAAAAAAAACTTACTCTTAATTCTTTGCAAAAGAATTCTAACAATTTCAAAAGTTTAAACATTATATAAGTACGCACCGAAATATTAAAATTATTAGAAGATTA
>JAPLER010000154.1 GCA_026391115.1 Bacteroidota bacterium
TATGACATCCAATTAACCCCAGATTCTGCATTCCATTTGGTAGTTGATTTTTTCAACTTAGTCCAAAACTCAATACTACTTTTACCTGTAATATCACCCACACCAAATTTACTTTCATTCCATCCGCCAAAACTAAAAGGTTCACGAGGCACAGGCACACCAACGTTTACACCAATCATTCCTGCACTTGCTCTATCAATAATATAGCGAGCCATTCCACCATTTTGTGTAAAAACGCTTGCGGCATTGCCATAAGGATTTGCATTTTCAATAGCCAATGCTTCATCAACAGTGTTGGTACGCATGATGGAAATCACCGGGCCAAAAATTTCTTCTGTTGCAACACTCATTTGCGGTGTTACATAATCTATGACAGTTGGTCCTACATAAGTTCCATTTTCTTTTCCTGGAACTTTTGAATTACGACCATCCACCAAAATTTTTGCACCATCTTTTTCAGCTTGAGTAATATATGCTTCAATTCTTTGTTGTGATTCTTTACTAATAACAGCTCCAAGATTTTGACCAGGAACAATTTTTCTGGCTTCATCACAAATTTTAGAAATAATATGATCAACACTACCCACGGCAACCATTGCACTTGCAGCCATACAACGCTGTCCAGCACAGCAAAACCATTAAATGATTTTTTGCACCACCTAAAGCTAAGCATCTTTTTAAATTATGTGTAGCACGTTGATAAACAATTTTTGCAACTTTGGTTGAGCCAACAAAACTCACAGCTTCGATTTGTGGATGATCACAAATGGCATTTACTATTTCGACATCACCATGCACAATATTAAACACACCATCTGGCAAGCCAGCTTCTTTCAACAATTCAGCAATTCTGCCACAACTTAAAGGAACCTTTTCACTAGGTTTCATAATCATACAATTGCCTAAAGCAATAGCATTGGGAATTGTCCAATTAGGAACCATTGAAGGAAAATTAAAAGGAACTATGGATGCTACAACACCCAAAGCAACGTGTTCAGTTCTGCACTCAACACCTTTGCTAACTTCTAAAACTTCGCCTGTGGTAAGTTGTGGTAATGATGTTGCAAACTCTGTCAATTCAATACACTTCTCAATTTCTGCGACACTCTCGCCATATATTTTTCCATTTTCTTCAGTACATAATTCTGCTAATTCCTTTAGATGTTTTTCTAATAAAGTTTTATATCTAAAAAATACTTGAACTCTTTCTTTAATAGGTGTTTTGCTCCAGGCTGGGAATGCTGCTTTAGCTGCTTTTACAGCATCATCTAAATCTTTTGAAGAGGACATTGGGACAGTTGAAAGACGATTGCCATCTATTGGCGAAATAACATCTAAAGTTTTAGTTGTTGAGGCATTTACAAAACTTCCATTAATAAAGTTTTGAATTGGAGCATATTTCATAGCTAGTTAATTGTGGTATTATGTTTAATAAAAATGAGTTGTGAAAATATAAAATTTGCAGAAAAAACAATGAAAATTATTTATTTTTACATTTTTATAATAAAAAAACCTCACAATGTGAGGTTCAATGATTTTAAAAACGGAGTTGGTTCATTGGAATAAAGTTTTAAAAATTATTTTTTCAAAGCTTCAATTTCTTTTTTTGTTGCATCTAATTCTTTTTTCAAATCAATCATATACAAAGTCAATTCTTCTACTTTTTTTAGTAATAGTCCATTCATTTTACCTAAATCTACCCCATTAGTTAATACATCAGATGTAGTTGGAATTTCTGGCAAATGCTTGTTTTTATTGATATATGTTTCCAAATCTTTTATTGGCATTATTTTATAGTCTGGTTCAAATACATTATCAAACCAATCTTCGCTATCTTTTACTGCTACTTTTACTTTCTCAGTTAAAATACCTTCTTCAACATATAACTTATATCCATCAACATTGGTATTGCAACTACCTATTTTCACACGTCCTTGATATGAATCAATAGAGAAAAACTCTTTCTCATTAGGCTCATTTGGAGCTTTATAACCAATTTTAAAAGTCTGAGGATCTTTGTGTGCATTATCTCCACTTACTCTAGCACCTAAAGTCCAATAACTAAAATTAGCAGTATTGTCACCATTATTAAACATAATAGTTGGTTCATTTAAACCATTTGGCGACCAAATATTGCTCAATGATAATAAGAAATTTTTCTTATCTCCATCACCTGCATTTCTTCTAAGTTCAAGTGCAGACATTGGTGTATTTGTACCAATTCCTACATTGCCTTTTAAAGGAAAAAAGTTTTCTGCATCTTTCGTAACGGTATCTATATAACTATACACAATATTTCTGTTTGCAGAATATGGTGCTTTGTATGTGCCAGCAGCAGAATAATAAACAGGCTTTTTAGCAGGTGTCCATTTTTTCTTAGGTGTCCATTTTGATTTTGCAGCTGGAGCTTTTGTTACAGGTTGCGAAATTGTAAAAGTTCCAGTAACAGTTCCTTGCTGTGGAGCTTGTGCATTTACATTTGCTGCAATAAGAATTGCTACAATAAAGGTTAATTTTTTCATCTCTTGTATTTTAATTTAAAATAAAGCCACGAATACTAGTTAATAACGTAGAAATACTAAAAAAATTTTCTTTGTAAGAAAAAATAAATAACTACAACTACTTTTGATTTGTGATACCTCAACAACTTATACAATCTTTACAAAATATTTTGGGCTTTAATGAAGATGCTTTTTGCAAAGTGCATCAAGCTAAAGAAGCCATTACTTCTATTAGAGTTAATCCTCTAAAAAAAAATGAATTAGATGTTAATAAACAAACAATAAGCGAATCTGTGCCTTGGTGTAAATATGGTTTTTATTTAGCAGAGCGTCCATTTTTTACACACGATCCTTTGCTACATTGTGGTGCATATTATGTGCAAGAAGCCAGCAGTATGTTTTTGTGGCAAATTCTAGAACAACATATTGGTGCAGATACGCAAAAAGCAGTATTAGATTTATGTGCTGCACCTGGTGGTAAAAGTACTTTGCTGGCAAGTTATTTTACCAATGGCTTACTGGTAAGCAATGAAGTAATAAAACAGCGTGCCAATATTTTGGTAGAAAATATTACCAAATGGGGTGGTGCAAATGTGGTTGTAACCAACAACGACGCAAGTCATTTTTCTGGTTTAGAATCTTTTTTTGATGTTGTAGTCATTGATGCCCCTTGCAGTGGTAGTGGTTTGTTTAGAAAAGATGCTGACGCAATAAAAGAATGGAGTATTGACAATGTAAACCTGTGTAGCCAAAGGCAACAAAGAATTGTAAGCGATATAATGGATAGCATCAACAACAATGGCATACTTATTTACAGTACTTGCAGCTACAGCAAGCAGGAGAATGAAGATATTGTAGATTGGATTTTAACAGAATTCAATATGGATTCATTACAAATACAACTAGAAACATCTTGGGGAATTGTAGAAACCACAAGCGATACACAAAATGGTTTTGGCTATAGATTTTATCCTGATAAAGTAAAGGGCGAAGGCTTTTTTGTAGCTGCTTTCAAAAAAAGAGCAAATGACAATCATCCAAAAAAATATAAAGAAAATGTATTGCTAAAACCTAACAAACAAGAGATGGAAGTGGTTGAAAAAAATATAGACACAACAATACCCTACTTCTATTTTAAACATAACGATAGTATTAGAGTATTTCCTATCGCCTGGCAAAAACAATTGCAGATTTTGGCAAATAAATTATACATTAAAAAAGCAGGTATTGAACTTGGCGTTGTAAAAGGAAAAGATTTGATACCTAGCCACGAATTAGCTATGAGTAATATTGCTTTAAAAAATGTTACTCATTTTAACCTAAATAAAACCCAAGCATTACAATATTTAAGCAAAAAAGAAGTTATAATAGATACGAATTTTGAGGGATGGGCTTTGTTCAAATATCAAAATTTGGCCTTGGGTTGGGTAAAAATGCTAAAAAACAGAATGAATAATTATTACCCAATGGAATGGCGAATTTTAAACACAAACTTTGAAAATGAAAAAAATTAAAATACTAATAGTAGCTATAGGTTTTTCTTTAGCTGCAATGTCTCAAAAAACTAATACTATTTCTCATACTATAAAAAAAGGAGAAAACATAAGCACTTTGGCTAGAATGTATGGTGTGCCTACCAGCGAAATTTTGCAAGCCAATGGCTTAAACGATAAAACTATTTTAAAAATTGGGCAAATTATTATTATACCCAAAGGCAAAGGAAAACAGCCAGACAAACAGGTTGAAGAAAAACCAACTGCTAAACCAGTAGTAAAACCTAATGCCAATCAATACTTGATACAAAGTGGAGATAACTTATCCAAAATTGCCAAAAAGTTTGGTGTTTCTGAAAAAGATTTAAGAGAATGGAACAATTTAAGCAATGATAATATCAAAGCAGGAAGTTTAATTACAATTAGCAAAAATGGCATAGCATCAACAACACCAAAAGTTGTAAAAGAAGAGAAAAAAGCTGAGCCAATTGTAAAAAAAGAAGCTCCTAAAAAAATAGAGCCTCAAATACCTGTTGCACCAGTTGAAAAAGTAGAAGAGCCTAAACCCGTTGTTACTAAGGTTGACCCAAAAATTGAAGAACCTGTAAAAAAGGAAACAAAAGAAATTGTAACTACCACACCAAAAGATATTAAACCAGAAAGTTTGGGCAAAGGTGCTTTTGAAGGACAGTTTGAAAATACGCGTAACAGTGTAGAGGGTATGTGTGGTGTATTTAAAACTATTGCAGGCTGGCACGATACCAAGTACTACATATTAATGAATAGTGCAGAAAATGGTAGTGTGGTAAAAGTACTTGCCAATAATAAATTTGTTTATGCAAAAGTGCTTGGACCATTGCCAGATATTAAAGAGGATAAAAATGTGGTAATGAGAATAAGCAATGCTGCTGCTGCTGCACTTGGAATAGCAGATAATAGATTTAATGCTAAGGTTGAGTTTTAATGTAAAAGTTTTATATAAATAGAGAGGCTACCAAATGGTAGCCTCTCTATTTATATAGTTTCACCTAGTCTTCGCTGAGTTAACTGGGCTCTTCGCTAAGCTGCTGGAAGTCTTCGCTAAGTTACCTGAGGTCTTCGCTACGTTACCTTAGGTCTTCGCAGCATTACCTGAGGTCTTCGCTGAGTTGCTGGAAGTTTTCGCTGACTTACCTGAAGCCTTCGCTGGATTATCTGAGGCCTTCGCAGCCTTCTCGGAACTCTTCGCAGAGATGCTGGAAGTTTTCGCTGAGTTACAAGTTTTATCGTTTAGGTATAAGTCTCAAATCTTTTTTTAATAGGAAGCCCATTGTTGATTTACCTTGTTTATTAGTAAAATAAACATATACAAAATTTGTAGTTTCACTAATTACTTCAGCTCTATCTCCCTTAACTAAATATACTCTTCTGTGTTTTGACTTTTTATCTGGTTGCGAATAAAAAAAAGTGGAATCAAAAGATACCATAGCATCGCGTCTTTCAACTTCTTTATCAAAATTAAAATTAGATAATGTGATGCCTTTTAATTCTTCTTCTTTTATATAGAAATTCTCATCCGTTATTAATTTCATTTCTGCTGCATCAAAACTTGTTTCTTTTTGCAAAATAAGATGCCAATTTTTATAATTTGTCTTATATGCAAATGTTAGTTCTTTTCTCCATTTATCCCTTCTGCCTCCCCAAAAATTAATATTAAAAGCTGATTTCTTTTTATCAATCTCAATGCCACCAAAATTACAAACTGTCATATCCAGTGGCATTAATGAATCATTACGCAATGCCTGATAAAACTTATTTTTTGGATTCCTAAATAAAACTATAAATGGCTTCACCATTTGTCTGTAGTCTATCGTGTCATTTTCAGAATTATATTTTAATATTAATATGGCATCTTCTCTCCCATCACCATTCAAATCCCCTTTTACATAATGATAAACGCTATAGTCCTTCAATATGAATTTTCTAACTTCTACAGGAGGAGAAGTATCTTTCTGTGCTGTTGCTGCAACACAGTTCAATACTAATAATATGAGAAAGAGTTTACGCATTATAGCACCACATTAATCATTTTACCTTTTACAAAAATGATTTTCTTGGGTTGATTTCCTTCCAGCCATTTTTTTACAATCTCGTTTTCTAAAACCACAGCTTCAATATCTGATTGTGCTGCATCAAGGCTGAAACTTAAAGTAGTTCTCATTTTACCATTGATACTTACAGGATATTCTTTTTCACTTTCAACTAATAATTGTGGATTGAAAACAGGATAACTTGCATCTAAAATACTGCCTTCATTACCCAATACACTCCACAATTCTTCTGCAATATGTGGGGCATAAGGTGTAAGCAAAATCAATACTTGCTCAAGGATTTGTTTTTTGTTGCACTTTAAATCTGCCAATTCATTTACACAAACCATAAAAGCACTTACAGCTGTATTGTAGCTAAAACGCTCAGTGTCTTCATCAATCTTTTTAATGGTTTTGTGCAATACTTTTAGCTCATCAGCAGTTGGTGTATCGTTTGTCCAGATAGGTTTACCAGCAACAGTTTCATTATTTTTGAAAGAAGAATCGCTGTAAAACAAACGCCACATTTTTCTGATAAAACGATGCACACCTTCAATACCTTTTGTGTCCCAAGGTTTGCTTTGCTCTACAGGGCCCAAAAACATTTCATATATTCTAAATGTATCTGCACCATATTTATCACAAAGTTCATCTGGGTTTACAGTGTTGTATTTTGATTTGGACATTTTTTCTGTCTCAACACCACAGATGTAAGCCTCACCCCCAACCCCTCTCCTTTGGGAGAGGGGAGCAA
>JAPLER010000113.1 GCA_026391115.1 Bacteroidota bacterium
ATCACAAAATTCTAAGTGAATAATACCAAGAAAAGGTAAAATTCAATTATTAGTAATATTTTGTTAATATAGTTATGCACATTCATGTTATATTCGCTTCCAAGATATTTCTTATGAAAAAAATTATACACATTTTCACTATTCTTTTATTTATTTCGTTCTCTGCAAATTCGCAAGTAGTAACATCTTTTACCAAGCGATTTCAAACAACGCAAAAAGGTGGCATTGTGTACCTTGCCAATGTAGCCACAGGTTGTAGCTCAAATCCTCAAACATCTGGTGGAGCTTGCCAAACAGGGGCAACAGCAGTTGCTCCAGGAGGTACAGCTAATAATAATGACTTTAATCAAGTATATGTGGACGTTGATGGTGACGCTTCTACGTTTCAATCATCAAGCGATAGTTTGGCTTTGCCAAATTGTTCTCAAATAACTTGGGCTGGATTATATTGGGGAGCAATGGGAAATGCAGCCACTACACCAACAAGAAATAACATCAAAATAAAAGTAAATAGTGGTGCATATCAAAACATTAGTGCCGATAACGCACAGCTAAACACCACAGGTTATACTTCTTATCATAATTTTAAAGACATCACATCTATAGTAACTGCAGCAGGTACAAACGCAAGATTTACTGTTGCTAATATTCCTTTTGTAAATAATGGTTCATCTAATAATTGGGGGTAGCTGGACAATTGTAGTTGTTTATGGCAATCAGCTACAAAATATGAAACAGCTTACTGTATTTGATGGCTTGGCTAACGTAAGTGGCTCTAATGTTGTAAATGTGCCTGTGTCTGGGTTTTTAACACCACCAACTGGCCCTGTAAATTTTGAATTAGGAACTTATGTTCACGATGGAGATAGAGGTTTAACTGGCGATCAAATGTTGTTTAGTGGAAATGGTGGACCTTTATTAATATTTCTGATGCTACGAATACTTCAAGCAATGTATTTAATAGCACTGTATCTAATAATGGCGTTGCAACACCATATAGAAAACCATTTTTAGGAAATACAATGGGTTTAGATGCAGATATTTTTAAGCCAAATAATGCAGCAAAAAATTATTTAGGAAATTCAAATACCAATGCAACTTTAAGATTAACTACTGGTGGTGAAACTTATTTGGTACAAGAAATATCTACTGCAATTGATGTGTATGAACCAGATTTAAGAGTTGATAAAAAGGTGAGAGATAGATTTGGAGTAGATAAGTATTTAGGAACAGTTGCACCTGGCGATACTTTAGAATATACACTAACTGTATATAATATTGGTTCTGATACATCCATCAACACTTTTGTAACAGATTCAGTTCGTGGTACAGCTAAGTTTGTTCCTGGTTCGATTAGGGTAACCTACGGTCAAAATCTTGGTACAAAAACCGATGCTGCTGCTGATGATCAAGCAGATTTTAATGCAGCAACTCATAAATTAACTTTCAGAGTTGGAACTGGTGCAAATGGAGCTACTGGCGGTAAAATTGGCAATAGCCCAACTGGTGTTGATAGTACAGTAATAAAATATAAAGTAACTGCTGAAGATGATTGCTTTATTTTAAAATGTGATAATGTAATTGTTAATAGAGCTTACGCCCACAGCACAGGTTTAATTTCTGGTAATATGATTACTACAGGAAGTAATCCTGCTGCTTTAGATGGTTTTGGTTGTCCTGTTTCTGGTACAACTGATACGTATATTAATGTATCTCTTGCCGCTTGTGTTTATCCTCCAGATACAACAATTGCTAACATTTGTCCTTTTACAGAAACATTAGCATCTTTATACACAAGACCTGGCTATACTAATTTCTTTAATTCAAGCTTTACAAGTGTTGTTACTGCAAGTGCTGCTGGGACTTATTATGCTGTTAGAACA
>JAPLER010000256.1 GCA_026391115.1 Bacteroidota bacterium
ACAATTGATAATGCAGGAATGATAACTGCTTTAACTGCTGGAACAACAACAATTAAATACATTGTTAGCAATGGCAGTGGTTGTATTGATTCAGTTTCAAAAACAATAACAATAAATGATAACCCAGTTGTAACAGCTATAACTGCTGCACCAAGTGTTTGCGTAGGGTCTAAAATTACGGCAAGTAATATAACAGCAAATGGTGTTTGGGCTACTGGTAATGCAGCACTTGTAACAATTGATGCAAGTGGTTTGGTTACAGGTGTTGCAGCAGGTTCAACTACTATTACATATAGTGTAACTGATGCAATTACAACTTGTAGTGCTACAATATCAAGTCCATTAACAGTAAATACCCCTGCAGTTGCACCTATTACTGGTGTAAATGCTTTATGTCCTGCATCGACTTCAACATTATCAACTACTACTACTGGTGGTGTTTGGAGTTCAAGTGATGCTGCTGTTGCAACTGTTGATGTAAATGGATTAGTTACAGCAATAGCAAATGGGGTTGCAACAATTACTTACAAAGTGCCTGTTGGCAATGCTTGTGGAGATAGTGCTTCAACAATTGTTACAGTAAATACAACATTAGTAATAGAACCAATTACTGGCGACTCAACTGTTTGTGTTGGCTCTCAATCAACATTAGCAAGTTTAACATTAGGTGGAACTTGGACTAGTAGCAACACTGCTGTTGCAACTATTGATGCAACTACTGGTGTGGTAACAACTGTGTCTTCAGGAACAACAACAATAACTTATAGTGTAACAAGTGGTGCTGGTTGCAGCAATTCATCAACTACCACATTCACAGTTGATAGCTTACCATCAACTCCAGACTTTGCAATGAATCCAAGTGTTTGTGTTGGAGGGGCTGAAAAATTAATTGCAACAATTAGTGGTGGTGTTTGGAGTAGTTCAAATAGTTCTGTAGCAAGTGTAGATGCAAGTGGAAACTTATCTGCTGTGAGCGTAGGTACTGCAAATATTACTTATACATTAACAAATGCTGCTGGTTGTTCTACTTTTGTTACAAAATCAATAACAATAAATGCTTTACCAGTTATTGCTGCTATTTCAGGAAACAATACTGTTTGTTTAGGGGCATCAATTGCATTAACAAACGATTCAACTGGTGGTGTTTGGAATAGCAATAATACAGCTGTATTAACTATTGATGCAAGTGGTGTAATAACTACTGTTGCTGCTGGAAATACAACTGTTGATTACATAATTACCAATGCAAATGGTTGTTCAAATAAAGTAAGTAAAACTATTACTGTATTTGATTTGCCAACTGTTGCAACTATTACTGGTGGCAATAATGTTTGTGTGGGTTCTTCAATTACATTATCATCGGCTACGCCAAATGGAGTTTGGAGTAGTGTAACACCATTTGTTGCATCTATTACAAATGCAGGTGTTGTTACTGGAAATTTCTTTGGTGGGACAACTATTAAATATACTGTAACAAATGCTGTTACAACTTGTTCAAATAGTGCAAGTTTAGTAATAACTGTAAATGCCTTGCCTAATGTACCTGCCATTACAGGTGCAAGTTCTGTTTGCTTAAATGCAACAACAACTTTAGCTAATACAACAGCTAGTGGAACTTGGAGTAGTAGCAATGCAAGTGTCGCAACTATTGATAATGCAGGAGTTGTAACAGGTGTTGGTGCTGGAACTTCAACAATAACTTATAATGTAACCAATGCAAGCAATTGTAATGCAAGTGTTACAAGTAGCATTACAGTTAATGTAGCAACTGCATCTACAGCGAATGCTAGTGTTTGCAACAATATGTTGCCTTACAATTGGAATGGTAGCAACTACAGTGCAGCAGGTACTTACACTTTTTCGACAACAAATGCAAATGGTTGTGATAGCATAGCTACTTTAGTTTTAACAGTAAAAGATACCACAACGTCATCAACTTCAATATCAGTTTGTAATAGTTACATATGGAATGGAAATGCTTACACAACTAGTGGCACATATACTTGGAAAGGAACAAACGCTGCTGGATGCGATAGTATTGCAACATTGATTTTAACCATCAACAATGGCACACACAATACAACCACCCAAACAGCTTGTGATAGTTTAGTATGGAATGGTACAACTTATACAACTAGTGGCACATATACTTATAGCTACAACAATAGCAATGGTTGTGCAAGTGTAGATACCTTATATTTAACCATCAACAATGGCACCCACAATACAAGTACCCAAACAAGTTGTGATAGTTTAGTATGGAATGGTACAACCTATACCACAAGTGGAATATATACTTATAGCTACAGCAATAGCAATGGTTGTGCAAGTGTAGATACATTGTATTTAACCATTA
>JAPLER010000109.1 GCA_026391115.1 Bacteroidota bacterium
ATATCAATTAAAACGAATATTACTGTTAAAATCCATAAAGGAAATCCCTCCCCTATGTGCTGAAAAATTCTATAGCGTGGAGACAATGTAGTTGTAGCAATAGCCACAGCAACTATTGCTGCATTGCTGCCTTCAAATAGATAAGTAGAGTCTATTCTACTTGAAATAAATGGAATGTAAGAGGCAGATAAAACAAAGAATAAACCACCTACAAATCCACCATACAAAAAAACAGGAATGAGTTTTTTGTTGCCTACCAAATCTTGCAACACATAACCAAAAGCCCATAGCCATAACATATTGCTTATAAAACCAATAATGCTAAAGTGAGAAAACATATATACGAGCAATGTCCAAGGCTTACTTAATAACTCGTGTGCTTGTGGCGATACAGAAAACCAGTAAAATGTTTTTGAAAGAAACTGTTGTTCTGCCACTTCTTTAGTACTATCAATTTTATAAACTATATATATAAATTGCAGTAAAACAAATAGAAATGCATTAATGCCAAATAAAATAACCAGTGCATTATTGTTTTGCCCCAATGTTGGTTTTTTATCAAAATAATCTCTTTGTCCCATAAATATTTAAATCGAGCAGCAAATCTAATATTGATACGATGTCGTGTAAGGAAATATTTTAGAATGAAATAGTAAAGACAATAAAAACTTCAAACTATACATTTGCACCCAATAATCAATAATTAATCATCAAACAATGGAATATCGTATTGAAAAAGACACAATGGGCGAAGTAAAAGTGCCTATTAATGTGTATTGGGGAGCTCAAACGCAACGTAGTATTGACAATTTTAAAATTGCTCAAGACATTAACAAAATGCCTAAAGAAATTATTGCTGCATTTGCATATTTAAAACACGCAGCAGCTTTAGCAAATAACGAATTGGGTGTTTTACCAAATGAAAAGAAAGATGCTATTGGAGTTGTTTGCAACGAAATTTTGGAAGGCAAATTAAACGACCAATTTCCTTTGGTAGTGTGGCAAACAGGTAGTGGCACACAAAGCAATATGAATGTAAATGAAGTGGTGGCTTATCGTGCACACGTTATTAATGGTGGAGCTTTGGGCGATAAAGAAAAATTTCTTCATCCGAATGATGATGTAAATAAATCTCAATCATCAAACGATACTTTTCCTACTGCAATGCACATTGCTGCATATAAAATTTTGATAGAAACCACTATTCCCGGTATTGAAAAATTACGTGATACTTTGGCTGCAAAAAGCAAGGAGTTTATGCACGTGGTAAAAATTGGTCGAACACACTTTATGGATGCTACACCATTAACAGTTGGGCAAGAAATGAGTGGCTATGTTTCTCAATTAAATCACGGATTAAAAGCCATAAAAAATACATTAGCACATTTAAGTGAATTGGCTTTGGGTGGTACGGCTGTTGGTACAGGAATTAATACACCAAAAGGTTACGACGTTTGTGTTGCAAAACATATTGCTGCACTAACAGGTTTGCCTTTTATTACTGCTGAAAATAAATTTGAAGCATTGGCTGCACACGATGCAATTGTTGAAGCACACGGAGCATTGAAAACTGTTGCTGTTAGTTTAATGAAAATTGCCAATGATATTCGTATGCTTTCTAGTGGTCCAAGAAGCGGTATTGGCGAATTATTTATTCCAGATAATGAACCAGGAAGCAGCATTATGCCAGGCAAGGTGAACCCTACACAATGTGAGGCTTTAACAATGATTGCTGCCCAAGTTATGGGTAATGATGTTGCAATAAATATTGGTGGTAGTATGGGTCATTTTGAATTGAATGTTTTTAAACCTATGATGATTTATAACTTTTTGCATAGTGCCAGATTAATTGGTGATGGCTGTGTAAGTTTCAACGATAAATGTGCTGTTGGCATTGAGCCATTGGAAGCCAATATTAAAAAGCACGTTGATAATAGCTTGATGTTGGTAACAGCTTTAAACACAAAAATTGGTTATTATAAAGCTGCTGAAATTGCACAAACTGCACATAAAAACCATAGCACATTGAAAGAAACTGCCATTGCTTTGGGTTATGTAACTGCCGAAGAGTTTGATGCTTGGGTAGTGCCTGTAGAAATGTGTGGAGAGATTAAGTAAACAATTAACAAACAAAATGAATATAAAAGAGTAAGAAGATTTCTTACTCTTTTTTTATGAATAATATCCTCGATTATAACTGATTATTTTTTTGGTTATAAAAAACCAACCCCATATTTTAGCAACTCATTACTACTTTCTCCTCGATAATTTATTTGTTTCATTTGGTTTTTTTAAACCTACATTTTTAACAAGGCTTTGAAAGCCTGTTAAAAATAATTATTATGTACCTGTTGCTCTATGTAAAAACATACCCTGCTGTATTGTAATTAGCTGCAACGCCAAATTATTAATTTATTAAAACAATTTAAAATGAAACAAACAAAATTGCTGTTGCTACTTGCAGTTATTTTAAGTAGCATAATGGGAGGATGTAAAAAAAATTACACCGAAGTAAATCTTGATTCAGATAGTCCTGAATTGCAAGTACTAAAGGAGCGTTTTAAAATTATTGAAAGAGCAAAATCTTATTATAAAGAGCACTATGTAGCTCCTTCTGCTAAAATAGAAGACGTTTCAAATGCTGGGAGTTATGAAAATTCAACTCCTAACTGGGATGAAGCATATATTGGTGTAGTTGGTGATAAAGGAGATGTAGTAATTGTCCCTTTACATTACGACTCTAAAATTATTTTCAAACAAAGTAATAACGTTGCTCTTCCGATAAATGAAGCTAAAAGATTGTGGATGGATGAAACATCTACTGGAGTTTTTACTATGGAAGAAGTAACAACTTTGCAGATAGATAAAGCATCATCTGCAACACCTATTTCCAAAGAATTAATTATTGTAAAAGATTTAGTTGATAACACAGAAGATGTTTTCATTAAAGATGTTACTAATATGGAGCCAGCATCACTTTCTCGTAACCCAGATAATAATATTGGAGCAGATTGCGAGTTATGGGGAATGTACTATTCGGTAACAGATATTGTTACTGGTGCTACCATTAGCGAAACTTTGTTATACTATTTTAAAGTTTGTCCAAAAGGAGGAGGAAGTGGTGGTGGTGGCAGTTCTGCCCCAGCAGACCCAGCAGACACACCACCAGACTACACACCTTCCGAAGGGCATAAACTAAAAACTTGGTTTGTAGGTATTGCATTTAAAATGAAAAAAATTACAATACCATTAGACCCGACGGATATATTGGGATTAGGACCAACACAAACCGTTGATGGACCAGATGTTGATTATCATGCTGAGGTATATGCTAATCTTCATCTAATAGGAAAGCTAACTAACTTTGGGTGGAGCTTTGACGCAAGTACCAAAAATTTGGGTGAAAACATTAAAAATATAGTTCAAAGGAGCGGTAGTCCTGCTAGTTACACAAAAATTTACTCAGAGATGGTTATTAGCCCATTATCTGTTGCTTTAACTCATAGTGTCAAAGGAACTATTAGCATAAAAAATGAGAAAGATAGGGAACTAAAAGAAAATCAAGTTTACTTAGCTAGTACATGTTTTTAATTTATGAATAGAAATTTAATAATAGTTTTTGCAATTACTTGTTTGTATGCCTGTACAAATAAGTTTGGTAAAACCCAACTTCAAACGGGTGAAATTATTTTTGTAAACAAGCATTACAGTAAGAATATAAAAAAGTATTACTATATAGATACGAGTGGTTTGACAAGAATTATATATAAAGACAGTATCACCATCTGCAATCAATATTGTACTTATTCTGTAACAGATTCCAATGGTATTAAGCGTACTTGGGATAGTATATCTGGTTATGTTTATGCAGATAGAAAAACAAAGTCTTTTTATTTTTATACAAAACTAGACCCTAAATGTAAGTTTGAATACAAGTGGTATGACGATTCTGTCAATACTAATAAACATGCAGCTGGCTGGCGGTATTTTAGAATTGAGAAAGAACCATATATTAAAGATTATAGATTAACTACAGATACTATAATTAATGACAAAACCTATAAACGAGTAATTGCTACTAAAATGGTTGACTGTACAGATGGCAAACAACATTTGTTTACCGAAACAGGTTTTTTACTTTGCGAAAGAAAAGGTACGATGTTTCATTTAGATAATGTTGTATACGATAGCCTAGGTTGTCCAATGGTAATGTATCAGCAAGATATAGAAGGAGTTTCAGGTGTTTTTAGTAAAGAGATAGAACAGATAGATAGGCCTTTAACTAAGTTTGAAAGGAAAATATTTGCTGCTTGGGAGCGTAATGCACGAAAAAATCCGGTAACCAAAGAATAATTTTTTAATCGTTGTTGTTTGCTATTGGCAAACAACAACGATTTCTTTACTAACATCAAAAAGTAAAATATTGTTGGTTTAAGCACACAACAATAGCGAATACCAAAGGCTAAGTCATTATTGTTAAATTTCCTTGATGAAAAAAATAAGCATTACATTATTTATTACATTTTTAGCAGGTGTTTCATTAGCACAAACCCAATCAAAAACAAATTTTGAATTTGGTATAAGATATAGGATTACACCCATATACTTAAGCACACAAAGTTCTAGTGGATATTACAGCAACAATCCATATTCAATTGAACCAGATAAACAAATGATAGGGTACTCTTTAATCACTGGATTCGAACAAATATTAAGTTCCAAATTCTCTTTAAATTTTCACCTTGCAACAAGGTATCATTATAAAATGACAGAATACAACACTAGCGTCGGAGCCAATAATATTATTAAAGATTTCTTCTTTGATCATATTATCGGTGTAAATTATAAACTAATACATCGAAAAAAATTTGATTTAGCAATTGGATTTGGTTTTTCAAGTTGCAATCATAATAGCGACTACTCCTATACAATTAAAGAACCAATACCAGGCAGACCTATAAGTGACTCTGGATTTCATATTTATAACCGAACTTTAAAATTTGAAACAACCGATTTTCCAATTACAATGACTTTTCCAAATGTAAAATTTTCAATTGTTCCTTCAATTAATAGTAGTGGTAATGACTTCGAAATTCAGGGTTCTAGATTTCTATTATTAAATTTTAATTTATTATACAGCATTAATATTCCTAAAAAGAAAAGCAAAGAATAGTTTTTCTCAATTTGTTGGCTTGATATCCTTCCTTACCGATAGTTGTGTTTTTTACCAATACCAAAAAAATTAGAAAGACCTAAAAGAGCAGGGCATTTTCTTATGCCTTTCTTTTATCTTTCCATAAAAATATCAAAAATGAAAAAAATATTAATACCCATTTTTTGTTGCATTGTATTATCATCGTTTGCACAAAACAAAAATGAAACTGCCATTAGAAAAATGCTTGCAGCACAAGAAGCAGCCTGGAACAATGGCGACCTTGAAAAATTTATGATTGGCTATTGGAACAACGATAGCCTATTATTTATTGGTAAAAATGGACCCAAATATGGCTACAACACCACACTTGACAACTACAAAAAAGGATATGGCGATACTACAAAAATGGGCAAATTTACCAGCACCATTTTAAATATGAAAAAGTTAAGTAGTAAATATTATTTTGTGGTAGGCAAATGGTATTTAAAAAGAAGTATAGGCGATGTAAGTGGTCATTACACTTTATTAATCAAAAAAATAAAAGGAGAATGGGTGATAGTTGCAGACCATAGTAGCTAGTAAATTTTTTAGCCACCAATGCACTACTATTCTGTTTTATGTGTGCATTTGTGGCGTATTTTTTTGGTGATTCAATATCTATCAATTTACTATTTGTAAAATATTTGTACATATAATACAAAACTCCTTTAATATTGCACTACAAAACCATCATTGGTTTTAACGATTCCTACAGAGTATTTGATTCGATTCCCAAATTTTCATTTTCATTTATCCCTGTTTCTAAAAAAAATAATACACAAGAAATATTTTTATGTACGACATCTTACAATTGAATGATATGCTTATGCCAGAGTTGGTAGATTTGGCAAATCATTTAAAACTTGATAACATTCAAGGATTAGAAAAACAAGATTTAATTTACAAAATTCTGGATAGACAAGCCATTAACAATTCGGCAAGTACAGAACAACCCGCAAAAAAAGCAAGAACAAGAAAACCTATTACTGTAAAAGCTACAACTGCAAACATTACAGAGGAAGCTGAAGTAATGAGTAACAATAAAGAAGAGGAAAGTACAGAGCCTAAAGTAGAAAAACCCGCTGTTCGTCGTGTGAAAAAAGCAAGAGAAGTAATTAAACCAACCGAAACAGAAAAGAAAATTGATGAATCGTTAAATGACGATGCCAATATTTTAAACTTGGCAGCTACATTACTAGCAGCAACTGGTGGTGATGATGCCATTGATGATAATGATGATAACAATGATGATGATGAAAATGAAGAGAGAGAGGAAGTAAACAATACATCAACTAATAATAATAACAGTAACAATAATAATTATCAGCAGCGTCAACATAATCGTCCACCAGCTTTTAATATAGAGTTTGAAGGTGTAATTAATAGCGACGGTGTTTTGGAAATGATGCCAGATGGTTATGGTTTTTTACGTTCATCAGATTACAACTATTTAAGTAGTCCAGATGATATTTATGTATCGCCTTCTCAAATCAAGTTATTTGGTTTAAAAACTGGAGATACTGTTGCTGGTACAGTTCGTCCTCCAAAAGATGGCGAAAAATATTTTGCATTATTAAAAGTTGATACCATTAATGGTAAAAAACCAGATGATGTAAGAGATAGGGTTCCTTTTGATTATTTAACGCCTTTATTTCCTTTTGAGAAATTAAATTTATTTACAACACCAAATAATTACAGTACTCGTATTATTGATTTGTTTACGCCAATTGGTAAAGGACAACGTGGATTAATTGTTGCCCAACCCAAAACTGGTAAAACAATGTTGCTGAAAGAAGTAGCCAATGCTATTGCAGCTAATCATCCTGAGTGTTATTTAATGGTTGTGTTAATTGATGAGAGACCAGAAGAGGTAACAGATATGGAACGTAGCGTAAGAGCAGAAGTACTTGCTAGTACCTTTGACGAACCTGCTGAAAAGCACGTGAAAGTGAGTGCTATAGCTTTGCAAAAAGCAAAACGCCTTGTAGAGTGTGGACACGATGTGGTTATTTTATTAGATAGTATTACTCGTTTGGCTCGTGCACACAATACTGTTGCTCCTGCAAGTGGTAAAGTATTAAGTGGTGGTGTTGAGGCAAATGCTATGCAAAAACCAAAACAATTTTTTGGTGCAGCTCGTAAAATAGAACATGGTGGTAGCTTAACTATTTTGGCTACAGCATTGATAGATACTGGTTCTAAAATGGATGAGGTGATTTTTGAGGAGTTTAAAGGAACCGGTAATATGGAATTACAATTAGACAGAAGACTAGCTAATAAACGTGTATTCCCCGCTATTGATTTAGTTTCTTCTTCTACACGTAGAGATGATTTATTACTAGATAAAGAAGTACTTTCTAGGATGAATATTTTAAGATTATTCTTAAACGATATGAATGCAGAAGAAGCAATGAATGAATTGCTGAAACGTATGCGTGGCACAAAAAGCAACGAAGAGTTTTTGGCAAGTATGAACAGATAATATTTATAAAAAGCACACTTAATGGTGTGCTTTTTTATTATTGTTTTATTGTAGATTATTTTTCTTTTTTTAATACTTTGCCATAGGCTTCTAAGCAGCGTTTACGAGCCTCTTCGTGTACCACAATAGGTTTAGTATAATTAAAACTGTTTAACTCAGGTACCCATTTTTTAATGTACTTTAAATCTTTGTCAAATTTTTCTGTTTGTAATGTTGGATTAAATACTCTAAAGTAAGGAG
Organism: Bacteroidota bacterium; assembly: GCA_026391115.1. Classification (GTDB taxonomy): domain Bacteria; phylum Bacteroidota; class Bacteroidia; order Chitinophagales; family Chitinophagaceae; genus CAIVPM01. The sequence goes on from JAPLER010000109.1 coordinate 7,917, forward strand.
CAGCATCGCAACCACTGCCTGCAGCCCATTGCCAGCCACCATTGTTGGCAGCAAAGTCAAAGTCTAATAATTTTTTTGCAAAATATGCTTCGCCCCAACGCCAGTCAATCAATAAATGTTTGGTTAAAAAACTTGCCACAATCATTCTTACCCTGTTGTGCATAAAGCCTGTTTCATTCAACTCTCTCATACCTGCATCTACAATTGGATAACCTGTTTTGCCTGCACACCATTTTTCAAATTCTTCTTTATTATTTCTCCATTCAATCAAATCATATTCTTTCCTAAAAGCCAAATTATTGTTGATGTGTGGAAAGTGATGCAGTATTGAGAAATAAAAGTCTCGCCATATTAATTCATTCAAATAAGTTTCGCTTAAAGGCAGTGCATATTGCACCAATTTACGCACACTAATTGTTCCAAATCTTAAATGTACACCTAATTTACTTGTACCATTAATGGCAGGAAAGTCTCTTTGTTGTTGGTATTTTCTAACTATTTCTACATTCAAACTTTTCTTAGGAAAATCAACATCCACTTCATTAAAGTTCATTTGTTGTAATGAAATAATTTTTTGTGGTGTTTGCTTGTAAAAGTTGTTAAAGTATTTTTCTGTTGGATAAGATGTATAATAAAATTCTTTCAACTTTAACTTCCATTTTTTACTGTAAGGTGTAAATACAGTATAGGGCAATCCATCGTCTTTTGTTACTTCATTTTTTTCAAATATTACCTGGTCTTTATATGTTTTAAAAGCTGTATGATGTTGTTGTAGTAAGGCTTGAATAGCTGTGTCTCTTTGGGTAGCATATAACTCATAGTCGTGATTTGTGAAAACAGATTCTATAGTATAATTCTCTAGTAATTGTTGAAATGCTTCTACAGGCGTTGTATAAAAAACACTTAACGAACTACCCAACTCTATAAGTTGTTGTTGCATCTCTTGCAATGCGTTATGTATAAATTGCAAACGCTTGTCTGTTCTGCCTTCCAGCTCATCTAAAATGTTTCTATCGAATATGAAAACAGGTAAAACATTCTTGCTTTCCTTTAAAGCATAATACAGTGCTGCATTATCTGCAAGTCTTAAATCTCTTCTAAACCAAATAATATTAACTGTGGGCTTCATTAATTATTTTATAAATCTTTTGTGTTTGAAAATTACTATATATCTTATCTCTGAAACATCTAACCCAATTGATTCCTTTAATAGCATTCGTTAAAAAAACTTCATCCGAAGCTAATAAATCATCAATTGTAATTTCAGTTTCTATAACATTAATTTTATGTTGTTGCAGTGAGTTAATGATGTGCGTTCTCATAACACCGTCAACACAACCATTGCATAAATGTGGTGTTTTAATTACACTATCTTTAATAAGAAAAACATTAGCAATGGTGCTGTCTGCAATGTTGTTATTACAATTCAATAGTAATGCATCGTTTACTTTTTTTTCCTTAGCCCATAAAGCAGCCATAGCATATTGTAAATAGTTGTTGCTTTTGATATTGCTAAAAATATCACAACTTTTTTGTGCAGTTGGGTAAACATCAATCACCAATCCATTTTCATTTAAAGTATTCACACTTTCATTTAATGTAAAACTTTGTATTAAAATATTGGGTTGAAGTGAAATAGCATCATACAAGCCGCCATCGTTTCTGTAAAATGTTAATCTTATTCTGCCAAGTTGATGATGATTGTTTCTTTTAGCCAGCTCAATAATTTGTTCTTGTAGTTTAGTAAAAGAAAAATGTTTTGGTAATTCAAATTGAAGTATGTCAAGGCTTTTGACTATTCTGTCAAAATGTAAATCCTTTAAACAAATAGAACTATTCAATACTTTAATGGTTTCAAAAAAACCATCACCATATCTAAAGCTTCTGTTGTTTACCGAGATATTATGCTCTGCTTCACTGTAAAACTTACCATTCAAATGATAATGTATCATTCTACAAATTTGAGTGGGAATTTAGAATTGGAGTAAGAAGTTTTGGAATTGGTAAATGGATAATTGTTATTTTAGTATCAATGTGTTCAACTGTTACATTTGCAACAATTCAAATTATAACATTTATGCTATCAGCAAACATACAAAAACTACAACGTCATTTTGTTCCTGCAGATTATTCAGTAACAACTTGGGATAGTCTTGAACCTTATTTTAAAAATCTTTTAGACAGAGAAATCAGTAGCAAACAAGATTTAGAAAAATGGTTGCTTGATATGAGTGAAATGGAAGCTGTAGTAAGTGAAGATGCTTGCTGGAGACAAATTAAAATGACTTGTGATACCAAAGACAAAAGTCTTGAAGAAGCTTTCACTTATTTCTGTATGGAAATTCAACCCAAGCTGCAACCTTATGCAGATGCACTCAATAAAAAATTAATTGCAAGTGATTTTTTAAAAGAACTTGACCAACAAAAATTCTTTACATATATAAGAAGTGTAAGAAAAAGTATTGATTTATTTAGAGAAGAGAATATTCCATTGCAAGCAGATTTAAGTGTGATGCAGCAACAGTTTGGCGTAATTAGTGGTGCTATGACAATTGAAGTAGATGGACAAGAATATACAATGCAACAAGCTGGCAAATTCTTACATAGCCACGATAGAGTTTTGCGTGAATCTGTTTACAGAAAAATAAATGAAAGACGAATTGTAGATAAAGATGCTTTGCATAAATTGTATAGCGAATTAATTGCAAAACGTCATCAAGTGGCTGTAAATGCTGGATTTGCTAATTATAGAGATTATAAGTTTGTTGAGTTAGGAAGATTCGATTATACTAAAGAAGATTGCTATAATTTTCACGATGCTGTGAAACAACACATAGTTCCTTTGGTAGAAAAAATTTATCAAAGCAAAAAACAAAAATTGGGTTTAGATACTTTACGTCCTTGGGATACAGAAGCTGAGCCAGAAGGAACACAACCTTTAAAACCTTTTTCAACAGGTAAAGATTTATACGAAAAATCGGTTGTTTGTTTTCAAGAGTTGAATCCATTTTTTGCCGATTGTTTACGCAAAATGAATGAGCTAAATCATTTTGATTTGGAAAGCAGAAAAGGCAAAGCACCAGGTGGTTATAATTGTCCTTTAACGGAGAGCGGTGCACCATTTATTTTTATGAATGCAGCAGGACAGATGGATGATGTAACAACAATGGTTCATGAAGGTGGGCACGCAGTGCATTCTTTCCTGAGTCACAATTTAGAGTTGAGCGCATTTAAAGAATATCCAATGGAAATTGCTGAAGTGGCAAGTATGGCAATGGAATTGTTTAGTATGAATCATTGGCATTCTTTTTTTGATAATGAAGATGATTTACGCAGAGCTAAAGAACATCAATTGGAAAGAGTCATTACTATTTTTCCTTGGATAGCTATTATAGATAAGTTTCAACATTGGGTGTACGAAAACCCAGCACACACAGTTGAAGAAAGAACAGCAATGTGGTTGAACATTGTTGATGAATTTAAAACAGATACAATGGACACAAGTGGTTTAGAAGAGTACAGAAAAACGGGTTGGCAACGTCAGTTACATTTGTTTGAAGTGCCTTTTTACTACATTGAGTATGGCATTGCACAATTGGGTGCTATTGGTTTATGGATGCAGTACCAACAAAATCCAGAACAAGCAGTAAATAATTATATTAATGCTTTAAGACTTGGTGGAACCAAAACTTTACCAGAATTATATGCTGCTGCTGGATTGAAATTTGACCTTTCGCCAAACCATATTAAAACCTTAATGGAGTTTGTGAATGGGGAGATGGAGAAGTTGTAAAAATCTTACAAAACAGTGACAATAAATTGGGTTTGATACTATTATATTTGAAATCTAAATTAAACCGACATGAAAAAACAAATTTTAATAGCAACAATCTTTTTATTCAGCATTTGTCAATCTTTTAGTCAAGATATTATTAGGCTTAAAGACCCCAAGAAAACTTTTAAAACCGATAGAGAGCCACAATTAGTTTATGTTGGACTTGGGGGACCAGCAATTGGATTGTCTGTAAATTATGATAGAAGATTTAATAAAAAAGTTGATGGCTTAGGGTTTAATGGTGGAATAGGATTTAGTTTAAGTAGTGGTAATAATTTATCCTACACTACCATTCCTTTTGGAATAAATTGTTTATTAGGAAATGTAAAAAAGGGAAGATATTTTGAGGTAGGCATTACAGAAACTATTTTAATGATGGGTAGCCCCAAGTCTAGTAATGGATATTATAGTAATTATGCTTTGGCAAATCAACAATTATACCCCAATTCCACTTATATATTTACAAATTTTATAATAGGATATCGAAGTCAGCCAAGCGATGGTGGGTTTAATTTTAGAGGAGGAATTAATCCTATTTTATTTCAAGGAGGAACAGATCTAGGAGCTTATTTGAGTTTTGGATACAATTTTTAGATTTATTTATATGAATGTAAAATTCTTTTTTGCTGGAGTGTTTACTCTATTCCTTTTATCTTGTGATAATACTTCTAAAAAATTAATGGGCAAATGGAAGGTAATGGATGTAAAAGTTACTTGCACAAATCCAATTCAAGATTCACTTAACTCAATCCAGAATGGCGATTTTGTAAAGGGCAACAAGTTTACTGAGAACGAACAAAAAGAAATATTCCAAAGTCAGCCAGAATACAACTTTAAGGCAAATGATGTTTACGAAGAAACATCAAATAAATACACTTCAAGTGGTAAGTATAAAATAATTGACTCTGCAATTGTTCTGTCTAATGATTTGGGCTTTGTTTCAAATGTAATAACCTATAAGTTCTTAGATGATAACAAAGCCAAATTTGTTTTTCAGCTTGATATGAAAAGACATAGTCATATATACCAATATGTCTTGGCAAAAACAAACTAATAGGCCTCTTCGATAAACTTTAAATTTTCGAAAAGGCCTATAATATTGAAGTGTAGAACTTAAATAGAAAATATTAGAACGTGGTCTATTAAAATTTAATAAGGTGTAAATATTAATTTACCAGTTGTTTGAGAACTAGCACCACGTAAAAAACCAGGTACTAACGTAAATGTACAATCATTGGCAGTACATTTAGTCATCATAATTTTACGTTTAAATGTGCCATACATATTTTGATACAAAGCTTGTATTCTTCCATTACTAAAATTACCTTTTACACCAATACCAAAAGTTACAGGTCTAGAATAAGTCACTTCTCTCCACTCCATACCATCTTGTATTTGACAAGCTAGTGATAATTTATACCATTGTTCTGCATGTGCATAATCATTATTAATACTATAGATATATTCATAAGCCAAGCAGCCAACATAAGCACTTTGTCTGTAAATAGTGGCAGCGTGTTGAAAAGCTACACCTTTAAACCCTCCAGCAAAATTGGGAGCACAGGCGTGATATTTTACCAGTGCAAGATTTACTGCTAAGTCATTTGGATTTGCCAAATACATATCTTCCAACTTTTTCTTTAATTCCAAAGACTCTTGGCGATGGTATATTTTACTACCTGGTATTAGCAATTCGGCTTGTGCATCTAATGCTGCAAAACTAATATTGACAGAACTGGTAATTCCTGGAATAGGATTATTGTCTGTGTTGGTATTGTTCCAACTGCTTGCCACAATAGTTGTTGCAAGTAAAGCTGCTCCAATAAATAAAGGACGCAACTGTAGCGTTAATGATTTTTTCATTTTATTCCTTTTAATTGTTAAAAAATATCAAAAGGTTACGGTCTTAGTCTTTCTTCGAAATGTAAAATAGTTTGTAACTGTAGGGAGTGATTAACACGGGCAATATTCTTTGTAAGAATATAAGTGTTCGTTTTTTATTACAGAGAGGGTACTTTTCTGTAATGAATACGAAAGTAGGGGAATTTTTTAAATTGGCAAGTTTTTACACAATATATTTTATTTTAATTCGTTCGCTATATTTATTGTGTAGGCAAAAAATAATTTTAACACTCAGCTAAACCAACACTTAAAGCCAAACCTCCATCGGCAGTTTCTTTATATTTACTATTCATATCCAATGCAGTTTGCCACATTGTTTCTATTACTTTATCTAAACTTACTTTAGCAAAATCTGGTGTGCTTTGTAATGCAAGCTGGCAGGCAGTTATAGCTTTAATTGCACCCATTGTATTTCTTTCTATGCAAGGCACTTGCACTAATCCGCCAATAGGATCGCATGTTAAACCAAGGTGATGTTCCATAGCAATCTCTGCAGCCATAATAGCTTGTTTTTGTGTGCCACCCATACTTTCTGTTAAAGCAGCAGCAGCCATAGCACTACTTACTCCAATCTCTGCTTGGCACCCACCCATTGCAGCACTTATAGTTGCTCCTTTTTTAAAGATGCTACCAATTTCACTTGCTGTTAATAAAAATTTAATGATTTTATTTTCATCGTTGCCATTGCAAAAAGCAATGTAATAAAGCAATACAGCAGGAATAACACCTGCAGCTCCATTAGTTGGAGCAGTTACAACTCGTCCAAAACTTGCGTTTTCTTCATTAACAGCTAAAGCAAAACAACTAACCCAATCAAGTATATATTGAAAATGATTACCCCCATTTTGAATAGATTGTAGCCAAGTGTCAAAATTATTGTATGGAAATTGTTGAGTTAATTTTTTATTCAAATCAAATGCCCTGCGTTTTACATTTAAGCCACCTGGTAATATTCCTTTGGTGTGGCAACCTCTGTAAATACAGTCTTTCATTGTTTGCCAAATTTTTGTCACACCAGCAATGGTTTCATTTTCATTACGCCAAGCAGCTTCATTTTCAAGTACTACTTCGTTAATACTTAATCCTGTTTTTTGACACCAATGCAACAACTCTTTTGCCGTATTTATAGGAAAAGGAAGCTGTATATTTTTTTTGTCGCCAGCAATTTCATTTTCTTTTACAACAAAACCACCACCAATGCTGTAATAAGTTTCGCTAAAATTATCGCCATTATCTAACTCAATCAAAAACGATAAACCATTAGGATGAAAAGGTAATGTTTCGGTAAATAAAAATTGAATATTGGTTGTGGGGTTAAAAGGAATATTAACTTGATTACCTAAAAGAAACTGATGTGTAGATTTAATAGTATTTATTTTTTCATCAATTGAATTCACGTCAATTGTCTCTGGATTTTCGTTGCATAAGCCCAATAAAACTGCAATATCTGTACCGTGGCCTTTGCCTGTTTTTGCTAAAGAACCATACAATAACACATCAATTTTTTTTACATTTTGTAAAGATGATTTTTGCTGAATAACCTGCACACACTGCATTGCAGCACGCCAAGGACCCAATGTATGTGAACTGCTTGGACCAACTCCAATTTTAAACATATCAAAAACTGAAATAGCTTCGTGTGGCATTTAATAATTATTAATGGTTAATTGTTAATTATTAATGAAGTAAGTTAAATAATCATTAACCACAAATCACTAATAACTATACTACACTGCAACAATACCTTTTATATGTGGATGTGCTTGATAATTTTCTAATGTAAAATCCTCAAACTTAAAATTAAAAATATCTTTTACATTTTTGTTCAATTGCATTGTGGGCAAAGGATATGGTGTTCTTGTCAATTGCAACTTAGCTTGTTCTATATGATTGTTGTATAAATGTACATCTCCAAAGCTATGAATGAATTCTCCATATTCCATATCACAAACTTGTGCAATCATCATAGCTAATAAAGCATAAGAAGCTATGTTAAATGGTACTCCTAAAAACACATCTGCACTGCGTTGATATAATTGACAACTTAACTTTCTTTTACCATTGGTTTGCGGTATTGTATAAAACTGAAACAATGCGTGACAAGGTGTTAAAGCCATTTCTTTCAGCTCTCCAACATTCCAGGCGTTAACAATAATTCTTCTGCTATCTGGGTTTGTTTTTAACTGATGAATTACATCTGCAATTTGGTCAATAGCTTCTCCATTTTTATTTTGCCAGCTACGCCATTGCTTGCCATAAACTGGTCCAAGGTCTCCATTTTCATTTGCCCATTCGTCCCAAATTTTTACACCATTGTCATTTAAATATTTAATGTTGGTATCACCATTTAAAAACCAAAGCAATTCGTAAATGATACTTTTTAAATGCAATTTTTTTGTAGTTACCATCGGAAATCCATCTTGCAAATTGAATCTCATTTGATAACCAAAACAACTAATAGTTCCAGTGCCTGTTCTATCTTCTTTAACAACTCCTGTATCTAAAATATGTTGTAGTAATTGTTGATATTGTTGCATAAGGCAAATGTAATATTATTCGTTTATCGTTTGTTGCTTAATAGAATTATATTGTTAAATGGTGCATTATTAAATCATTTTCACTGGAAATAATTTAATAACAGAATCTTATTTGCCACTGATGCTAAATTGCAGCAACCCAGCTTGGATAATATAAAAAACAAATATGCGAAGCACAGAACTTATTTTTTTTATATAACGTAACTCGTAATTTGTGTACATCTGTTTTATATGTGGTAAAAAATTATATTAATTGGGGAAAACTATTGGTACTAAAATAAAATACAAAAAATAAAACTTCGTTATTAACGCAAGACCAATAGACGATATATGCATCAGAATAAAGAAGTAAAAGCCCTGTTTAATTTATTAGACGATCCAGACACAGAAGTTTTTTCTATTATATCCAATAAACTTATGGATTATGGCAATAGCATTATACCTCATTTAGAAAATGAATGGGAGAATACTATTCATCAAAGTGTGCAAACTAGAATTGAAACTTTGATACATAAGCTACAATATAAGAATTTAGAAAAGGATTTGACAGAATGGAGTTCCAATACTTACAATGACTTGTTGTTTGGTGCTTTATTGGTTGCAAAATATCAATATCCAGATTTACACACAACTCCAATTTTGCAAGACTTAGAACGTATTAAACGTAATATTTGGCTTGAGTTAAACAACTACTTAACACCACTGGAACAAGCCAATGTTTTGTGCAGTATTTTATATAATTATTATAAGCTTACCACCAACGATGTAACTTATGAAAACCCTAATGACTTTTTTATAAACAAAGTACTTGAAAGCAAAAAAGGCAACGCTATTAGTATGGGTATTTTGTATCAGGTAATGTGCGATTTACTTGATATAAATGCAAGCATTATCAGCATACCAAAGCAAATGATTATTGCATTTTATCATAGTGATTATTATGCAGATAAAAGCAACGCAGATTCACGAGAACATATTCATTTTTATGTAGATGCAGTTAATGGACAAGCTTATAGCTATGCTGATATACACAAGTATTTCAAACGTATTAACGTACAGCCTACAGTTGAACACTTTAAACCACTATCACACAAACGTATTATAAAAATATTGCTAGAAGAAGTAGGCAAATGTTTTTATTCTCAACAAGCCGAAGACAAGCAAGAAGAAATTGTAGCATTAGCTAAAATATTGGAATAACTCAATGTTTGATTATACAGTTTTTGAAATTACTTGTTTTATACTGTCGATAGAATGATACAATTGCTCAAATGAATCAATTACAAAATATGTCTCTTGTATGTGGTCGTTTTCGTAAGATGTATTCATAATTAGCTCTGTATTGTAAGGCACATATTTGGGTTTATCGCTCAATGCAAATTTGGTTTCGCCATAAGATGATATAATACCAGCACCAAAAATTTTAAGTTCATTTTGAGTTTTAAGCAAACCAAATTCTACTGTGAACCAATACAATCTACCTAGCATAGCAACAATATTTTCATTTTGTAAATGTTCTACACCAAGCAAACCAATAGTTTGAAAAAACTGTGTAAAATGGTAATTGGTTAATACTGGCACGTGACCAA
>JAPLER010000225.1 GCA_026391115.1 Bacteroidota bacterium
GGCAGAATTGGCATCTTGATTTGCTGGGATCAGTGGTATCCTGAAGCATCAAGAATTACAGCTTTAATGGGTGCTGAAATTTTGTTTTATCCAACAGCAATTGGTTGGGCAACTAGTCAAGACGAAGCTACTAATGATGAACAATACAATGCTTGGCAAACCATTCAACGCAGCCACGCTGTAGCTAATGGCGTGCACGTTGTAAGTGTTAATAGGGTTGGTTTTGAACAAGATGGATTGATGAAATTTTGGGGTGGAAGTTTTGTTGCAAATCCTTTTGGAAGGCTTTTATACAAAGCATCTCACGATAAAGAAGAAACTGAAGTGATTGAAATTGATACAGCAAAAACAGATAGCTACAGAACGCACTGGCCATTTATGAGAGATAGAAGAATTGATAGTTATCAACCTATTACAAAAAGATTTATTGATTAAAGTCGGTAAAGACAATAGAGTCGGAAAAGTCTGTTAGTCCGACTTTCTGACTTATCAACTCTACCGACTTACTAACTAAAATTATTATATGCCCTTCAAATTCGAAAAACTATTGGTTTGGCAAAAGGCAATTGATTTAACTGCTCTATTACATAACGTTACTTTAAAATTTCCAAAAGAAGAAATGTATGTGCTAACATCTCAAATAAAAAGAGCAGCAGATTCAGTAGCACTAAATATTGCTGAAGGTTCTACAGGGCAAACCAATCCAGAATTCAAAAGATTTTTATCTTTTGCTCTGCGTTCAAATATTGAAGTTGTAAGTTGCATTTACATTGCACAAAAAAGAAACATAATTTCGCAAGAAGATTTTGATAGTATTTATAATTTATGTCAAGAAATTCTTGCGATGATTAACTCACTAAAACTTTCATTAAAATAATTGCTTACTGACTTATGGACTCACTGACTAACATTCTAACTGACTTCAAAACTCCACAACAATTAGGATTTCATTTTCCAGCAGAATGGGAAAAACATACCGCAACTTGGCTAAGTTGGCCTCACAAAGAAGCAAGTTGGCCTGGTAAAATTGATGCCATCTACAAACCTTATTCTCAGTTTATAAAAAATGTGAGTGAGAGCGAATTTGTTTGTATCAATGTTTTAAATGATGCTATGCAATCCTTTGCTACAAAGCATTTGCAAGAAAACGGTGTAGATTTAAACAAAATAAAATTCTATCATCATCCCACTAATGATGCTTGGTGCAGAGACCACGGACCTGCATTTTTAGTAAATAGAAACACAAACGAAAAGGCAATCGTTGATTGGGGTTATAATGCTTGGGGAAATAAATATCCTCCCTATGATTTAGATGATGTTATTCCAACTTTAATTGGTGAAAAATTGGGTTTAAAAGTATTTCATACAAACATTGTAATGGAAGGTGGAAGTGTAGAATTTAATGGTGAAGGAACTATACTTACAAGCACCTGCTGCTTATTAAATGAAAATAGAAACCCACATTTAAATCAACAACAAATTGAAGAATACCTGCACAATTATTATGGTGCAACACATTTTCTTTGGGTGGATGAAGGAATTGTTGGTGATGATACTGATGGACATATTGATGATACTGTAAGATTTGTAAATGCTGATACAGTTGTAACGGTTATTGAAGAAAATAAGGGTGATGAAAATTACAATTTGCTTCAGCACAATTTAAAACAACTTAGTAAAATGCGATTGCAAAATGGCAAGCAAATGAACATTATTGAATTACCAATGCCTAGTGCTGTAATTTATGAAGATCAACGCCTGCCTGCATCTTATGCCAATTTTTACATTTCAAATGCAGCAGTTTGTGTTCCTACGTTTAGAGATAAAAATGATGATAGAGCTTTGCAAATAATTCAAGATTGCTTTAAAGATAGAAAAGTTGTAGGTATAGATAGTACTGATGTAATTTGGGGTTTAGGAAGTTGGCATTGCTTAAGTCAGCAAGAACCTTCATTATAATTCAAAGTTTAAAGTTGTTTTATGAATACAGTTATATCGCCTATTGCAGGATGTATGCGTTGGGGAAAATGGGGAGCTAATTTTTCAACTTATGATTATGAAGTCATCATTAATCAATGTGTTGAAAATGGAATAACAGCATTTGACCACGCAGATATTTATGGTGATTATACTACCGAAGCAGATTTTGGCGAAGCCATTAAACACAAGCACACATTACGTTCTAAAATACAATTAATAACCAAGTGTGGTATTCAAATTGTTTGTGATAACAGGCCTCATCATCAAATAAAATCTTATAATACAACTAAACAACACATTATTAAATCAGTTGAACAATCGTTAAGAAATTTTCATACAGATTACCTAGATGTTTTTTTAATACATCGTCCTAATCCTCTATTAAATCCCAAAGAAGTTGCAGAAGCTATTACTCAATTAAAAGAACAAGGCAAAGTACTACAATTTGGAGTATCAAATTTTTTACCTCAACAAGTTGAAGCATTAAAAAATGATGTTGAAATTAGTTATAATCAATTTGAGCTTTCAATTGTTCATCTAAACCCTTTTAAAGATGGAACATTAGATAATTGTTTGCAAAATAATATTCGCCCAATGGCTTGGAGTCCTTTAGGAGGAGGTGTTTTAAGCGAAGATGAGCATCCAAGATTTAGAAGTATCTTTTCAACAGCACAACAATTAGCAGAAAAATATGATACTGGGATGAACCAAATTTTAATTGCATTTTTATTAAAACATCCAACACATATTTTACCTGTTGTTGGCACAACAAAAATTGAAAGATTGCTGCAAGTAAAAGAAGCTTCAACTGTTATGTTAGAGAACGAAGATTGGTTTAAATTATATATTGCTTCTGCCTATGCAGGAGATTACAATGAGCTTCCTTAGTTAAAATATTTTTCAAAATACTGATTATTTCTCTTTTATTTTTTGCTCTTCTCCCTACATTTGCAGCGGCAGGTCTTACACGACCAGCTCCTGCTGAAACTCCCCAGGGTAGGAATACAGCAAGGGGTAGGAATACAGCAAGGACAAGTGGTTGAGCGGTGCGATGTGAGTAGCCTGCCTTTTTTCTCACACTTCGAGAGTTATTTCACTTATCTCTCATAATTTTTTTTATGAAATTTTTTATTGATACTGCAAATCTTGCACAAATTAAAGAAGCTAACGAATTAGGTATTTTGGATGGGGTAACTACCAATCCCTCATTAATGGCCAAAGAAGGTATTAAAGGCGAAGAAGCCATAATGAACCATTATAAAACCATTTGTGAAATAGTTGATGGAGATATTAGTGCAGAAGTACTTTCTACCACCTTTGAAGAAATGGTTGAAGAAGGGAAAAAATTAGCAGCAATACATCCAAATATTATTGTGAAAATACCAATGATTAAAGATGGTATTAAAGCCATTAAATGGTTTAGTGACAATGGCATCAAAACCAACTGTACTTTAATTTTCAGTGCAGGTCAGGCAATTTTAGCTGCAAAAGCTGGTGCTACTTATATTTCGCCTTTTTTAGGTAGGATTGACGATAGTGGTTGGGATGGTGTTCAGCTAATTGAAGAGATTGCTGAAATTTATTCTATACAAGGTTTTGAAAGTGAGATCTTAGCAGCATCTATAAGAAATCCAAATCATATTATACGTTGTGCTAAAGCTGGTGCAGATGTTTGTACTTGCCCATTAGATAGTATTTTAGGCTTGTTAAAACATCCTTTAACAGATATTGGCTTAGCAAAGTTTATTGAAGATAGTAAGAAAATGTAGTTGATAGTTTATAATTAAAAGTAAATAGTTAATAACCAATAATCAAACAGTAACAATCAGTTCCACTGTTTTTGTAAAATGTTCTATAAAATTATAACAGAGAGTATAGTAAACAAACTTGCTCTCTTTTTTTGTGCTTACAAATCCTGCACGTCTCAACACGGCTAAGTGCTGTGATGCTACTGCTTGTTGCAAATGAAGTGCAGTATAAATATCTGTAACTTTCAATTGTTTCTTTTCATCAATAAGTTTCAATATTTCTAAACGTGCAGGATGGTTAATGGCACGAAGTATATACAATGCTTTTTTATTTCTTATGATATCCAATCTAATTTCATCTTTTAAAATTATCATATTCATAAGCAATTCGTATTTTTCAAAAACAATATTAAATAATAAATTTTAAATATTGCAGAAGCTTATCTTCGCCCCCAAAATTTTTTAAAATGACTAACAGAACATTTACAATGGTAAAACCAGATGCAACTAGCAAAGGACATACTGGTGCAATTATTAATGATATTATTGCTGGTGGCTTTTCAATTAAAGCAATGAAGTGGTTAAAACTTACTAAAGAACAGGCTGGTGAATTTTATGCAATACATAGCGAA
>JAPLER010000014.1 GCA_026391115.1 Bacteroidota bacterium
CAAACAACAAAAACATTACCTATTAGCAGCTAAAGCAATTTTAACATCCTTGTGCCAAGCCCCTTATTTCTCTGAAGGAAATGGAACAAATTGTTTGTTATTGCATTCCACCCAATATTATCATAAAACAGAAAACACCGATGTACCTTGCTCTTTTGCTGATTATTATTTTATGGAATCTTTGGTGCGTTATAAAGCTTTGCAAACACACAACAAATAATTTCTTAAACACAATATGAAAACATTCTTCTCTTTTTTCTTCTCATTTATTCTTGCAAATACATTTGCCCAAACTACTGCCAATGTTCAGTTTCAAGGACATCCACGTATGTTAGTAACTGCAAAAGATGTGGCTGTTTTAAAACAAAAAATTCATCATAAAGATTTTAAAGAAATTTATAAAAGCTTTCAACAACAAAAAGATTTTATAACAGATGGTATTAGTGCTAGTGGTGAACCCAATGAAGATATTAGACAAAAAATAGAAGCATTGGCTTTTAGTTATTTGTTAGATACGGTGAAAGAAAAACAAGCAGGTATTACGGCTGTAGCACTCATTGATAAATACCTTAATTCTATCACAACAGTTAAAGGCTATCATCCCAATGCACACGCCTATCAGGCAGTGTTTACAGCAGCTTTGGTGTATGATTGGTGTTATTATTTATTAGATGCAAACACCAAAGCATCACTGATTGCTAGTATGAAAAAAGTGAGTTGCTTGGCAGAGTATTGTATTTTTAAAAACACGCCTAAGCAATATTTATCTGGTCATTATGGCGAGTATGCACCCACCGTTTTTTTAGCAATGGGTATCGCTATTTATGATGAACAAAAAGAGGTGTTTGACTTTGCATATAAAGAACAGGTTGAAAAATTTGCACCATCACGAAACCCTTGGTATGCTGCTACTACACACCATCAAGGCAGTCAGTATATTCACGTAAGATATGGCAATGAATTGCTACAAGCTTTTATACTAGATAAAGTGGGATTGCATCCTTACGCCAGCAATATTGCTGATGCTACTTACAGGGATTTATATGCCAATATTCCACAAGAAAAAGATATGGATGGAATGCCCGAAGGTGATTGCCACAACAACATTACAATGGGCGATGAATACCTTGAGTTTATTCCTATTGCAGCCTCTTTGTCTAAAGATGGATTTCTTCAATCTTATGCTAAGGAAAATTTAAACAAACTAAGTCTGTTAAGTACAAGACCCTTCATTTTTTACAACCCATTTATACCAGCAAAACCCTTTGATAGCTTACAGTTGAGCAGGTTCTTTCCATCGCCATCTGGATTAATGATTGCCCGAACAAAATGGGATATTGATAAAAAAGGAAAGTCATCAAATGCAATGGTGGTGCTGATGAATATGAAAGAATACAATGCAAAAAATCATACGCATTTAGATATTGGGCATTTTGGTATTTACTACAAAGGTCATTTGGCTTTGGATGCTGGTATTTATCAGGGTAAAGATCCCAATAATGAATGGGGTAAATTAAACTATGTAAATTATTATGCAAGAACCATTGCACATAATTCGCTGCTGATTCTCGACCCTAATGAACCCACTCCTTATGAGGGTTCTAATGTTAAAGCCACATCAAGAGATGGCGGACAATTTAGTTATAAAAACAGGGCTTGGGATAGCATACAAGAAATGTTAGGTGCTGGTAAGTCGGCAAACATTTTAGCCAGTGAAATTAGCAAAGGCTTGGCACCAGATTATTCTTATTTAAAAGGTGATATGACACCTGCTTACAACATTCCAAAAAATGTAGCTACTTATAATGCAAAGGCTGATACAGTTCGTAGAAGTTTTGTCTTTTTAAATTTAAAAAACAATGATGTGCCGGGGGCTTTAATTGTGTTGGATAAAGTAGTGGCTACCAACGCCACATTTAAAAAAACTTGGCTGCTGCATTCGCAAAACGAACCAGTAATTAAGGGCGATGTGATTAGTGTTGAAAGTACCCAAAAAGGCAGAAATGGTAAATTGCAAAACAATGTGTTGTTGCCAGAAGTTAATAATCAGCAAATAGAAAAAATTGGAGGTGATGGAAAAGAATATTGGGTTGATGGAAAAAATTGGGGAACCGTAACACAAGAAGATGCTGGACAATGGCGAATAGAACTATCGCCAAAACAAGCAGCTTTATCCAACAACTTTTTAAATGTGTTACAAGTAATGGATGCACAACCTGCAAAACCAGCATTAGCCGTTACAAAATCAATGGCTACAAAAGGTAATTACGTTGCTGTTTGTATAGCTAACAGAATTGTAGCACAGCAATTGAGTTTAGATAAAAATGAGAACACCATTTCATTCTCAATTGGTAATAAAAGCAAAAGCTACAGCGTTTTAATTACCGATTTAAAAGCAGGTAAATGGCTAGTTACAAACGCTAGTAGAAAGCAAATGATTATAGTAGAAGAACAAACTGGTACTGCTTATTTTACAAGTAAAGGAGGTAGTTTTTTAGTAGAGAAAGTGAAGTAGGTAATACCCCTACTAGCACTTGGTAAGACTCTAGCAAAAACATCAAAAATTAGAAAAAAATAACATATCCTTACTCCTATCAGGCAAACTACCTCAAAACCACTGCCCCCAATGCAGGCAAGTGAACTTTTATCTTATACCATTTACTTTTTTTATCAACCTTCACTCCTATTATTTCTGCTGGATTAAACACATCGCCTGTACCCCAGTATTCTTTGCTATCACTATTAAATATTTCTTTCCATTTATATTTTCCTTGCAAACTTATTTCCCAATTGTTTCTAACAACTGGTGTAGTGTTTAATATAACTAGTACATCATCTTTTGGCTTTAATCCTTTGCGTTTATAAACAATTACACCCTCTGGTCTATGGTTTAAATCTATCCATTCAAAACCACCTTGTTCAAATTGTTTTTCGTATAATGCTGGTGTAGATTTGTAGAGTTCATTTAATTTTTGTACACAATATTTCATTCCACCGTGGCTTACTAAATCAAGTAATTCCCATTGCAATTCACTTTTGTAATTCCATTCGTTAGTAGCCCCAAATTCGTTGCCCATAAACAACAACTTTGCCCCAGGATGTGTGAACATATAGGTATAAAGCAAACGCAGGTTGGCAAATTGTTGCCAGCTATCGCCTGGCATTTTATACAGCATTGGGCTTTTGCCATGCACCACTTCATCGTGGCTTAGTGGCAGCATAAAATTTTCATCGTAATAATACATCATACTAAACGAAAACTTATCTTGATGAAACTGCCTAAACATTGGATCCATTTTAAAATAGTCCAAGGTGTCGTGCATCCAGCCCATCATCCATTTCATTCCAAAGCCAAGCCCATCAAGGCTTGTAGGTTTACTAATACCAGGCCAATCTGTAGCTTCTTCTGCAATGGTTTGAATATCTGGAAAATCTCGATATAAAGTTTCGTTTAAATTTTTTATAAAAGCAATGGCTTCAAGGTTGCCGTTTCCACCAAATTTATTAGGCTCCCATTGTCCTGCATTTCGGCTATAATCTAATTTCAACATAGAGCTAACAGCATCTACGCGAATACCATCAATATGAAAAACATCAAACCAAAACCTTGCACTACTAATTAAAAAACTTTTAACCTCGCCACGTTCATAATTAAAAATATAACTGTTCCAATCTGGATGATAACCTTTACGCATATCGGCATATTCGTAAGTGTGAGCCCCATCAAACATAAACAAGCCGTGAGCATCGTAAGGAAAATGCGATGGCACCCAATCGAGTATCACACCAATATCGTTTTGATGAAAAGCATCAATCATTGCAGCAAATTCTTGTGGGTTGCCAAAGCGTGATGTGGGTGCAAAAAAACCTACACCCTGGTAGCCCCAACTTCCATCAAAAGGATGCTCCATTACTGGCATTAATTCAATATGTGTAAAGCCCATTTGCTTTACATAAGGCACTAATTTTTGAGTGATGATGTCGTAAGTATTATAAACTTCTTCGTTGTTTTTATCAGGTCGCATCCAACTTGCCAAATGCACTTCATATACAGAATATGGAGCATTGAGGGCGTTGTGTTTCTTGCGTTTTTTCATCCAGTCTGCATCTTTCCATTCGTAGCCAGTTTGCCAAGTAATGCTTGCAGTATAAGGGCGTTTTTCCCAGTAGTTGGAGTAAGGATCACCTTTATCTAACTTCAATCCTTTATAGCCAATAATATGATATTTATATGCTTCACCACAATGTACATTTGGAATAAAACCTTCCCAAATGCCACTTCCATCTTTACGTACAATTAAAGGATGTGATATTTTATTCCATTCGTTAAAATGCCCTACAACGCTTACACTTGTTGCATTTGGAGCCCACACTGCAAAATAGCTACCCCAAGTATCTAACACTTGCAGTTGTTTATTACCCAGTAATTTATACATTGAATAATGAGTGCCAGCTTGAAAGTTTATTATATCTTCATCACTCAACAAACTATAATTCCATACAGCTTTTGCAGTATCTATAAAATATAGTTCTTCGTATTTTTTAAGTAGTAATTTGTTAGATTTTGGCATAGCCAAATGTAGTAAAATTTGAGGTGCAAAGTATATTTATGATAAAAATCAATAATTAACTGTTTGCAACAACTACTTTTGCGACTTCTATGAGTACAAAAGAACAAATTTTACAAAACGTAGTTATTAAGTTTGCTGGAGACAGTGGAGATGGTATGCAACTAACTGGTCAGCAATTTACCAATAATACAGCCCTGCTAGGAATTGACCTTGCTACATTTCCTGATTTTCCTGCTGAAATACGTGCACCACAAGGTACACTTGCTGGTGTGAGTGGTTTTCAAATTCACTTTAGCAGCAACAAAATTTTTACTCCTGGTGATAATTGTGATGTATTGGTAGCAATGAATGCAGCTGCTTTAAAGTCTAATTTAAAGAGCTTAAAAAAGGGTGGAAAAATTATTGCCAATACAGATGGTTTTGATAGTAAAAATTTGAGGCTTGCAAATTATGCAGATGGCATAAACCCTCTGGAAGATGGTAGTTTAGATGGGTATGATGTGAGCAAAATTGATGTTACCAAACTAACAAGAGAAGCCTTAAAAGAATCAACAGATTTAGGTACAAAAGAAAGGGATAGAGCAAAGAATATGTTTGTACTAGGTTTTATTTATTGGATGTACAATAGAGACTTACAAAACACCATTGACTTTTTAGAAGAAAAATTCGGTAAGAAAGAAAATATTTTACTAAGCAACATAAAAGTATTGCAAGCTGGCTATAACTATGGCGATACAACAGAAACTTTTACTACAAGGTACAAAGTAGAAAAAGCAAAACTACCTGCTGGAAAATACAGAAGTGTAATGGGCAATCAAGCTGTGACTTATGGCTTAATTGCAGCTAGCGAAAAAAGTGGTTTACCATTATTTTTAGGTTCCTATCCTATTACCCCTGCGAGTGATATTTTACATGATTTAAGTAAGCATAAAGCTTTTGGTATAAAAACTTTTCAGGCAGAGGATGAAATAGCTGCAATAACATCTGCAATTGGTGCAAGCTATGGTGGCAACTTGGCTGTTACCACTACAAGTGGCCCTGGAATGGCATTAAAAGCAGAAGCAATGGGATTGGCTGTTATGCTTGAAATACCTTTAGTAATTATCAATATTCAACGTGGTGGACCAAGTACAGGATTACCAACCAAAACAGAACAAAGTGATTTGATGCAGGCGTATTATGGTAGAAATGGTGAATGTCCAATGCCTATCATATCTGCATCTACACCAAGCGATTGTTTTGATGCAGTGTATGAAGCTTGTAGAATTTCTGTACAACATATGACACCTGTAATATTTTTAAGTGATGGCTATATTGCTAATGGTGCAGAGCCCTGGAAATATCCAACAAGTGCAGATTTAAAACCTATTGATGTAACTTTTAAAAAAGGATTAGCAGAAGGCGAAGAAAAATTTTTACCCTATAAGAGAGATGAAAAACTTGCTAGACCTTGGGCAGTACCTGGCACAACAGGCTTAGAACATAGAATTGGTGGTTTGGAAAAACAAGATATAACAGGCAACATTAGTTACGATGCAGACAACCATCAACATATGGTTAAAACACGTCAGGCAAAAGTTGATAAAATCGCAGATTATATTCCATTACAAAAAATAGATAGTGGGGTAGACAAAGGTAAAGTTTTAGTTATTGGTTGGGGTAGCACTTATGGTTCTATAAAAAGTGCAGTATTAGATTTACAAGCTCAAGGAAAATCAATAAGCCACGTGCATTTAAGACATATAAGACCATTCCCTAAAAACCTTGGAGATATTATTAAAAATTTTGATACTGTAGTTGTACCAGAAATTAATAATGGACAATTGGTAAAAATATTACGCGACCAGTATTTGGTTGATGCTATACCATATAATAAAATTATGGGAGTGCCTATTACTAAAATTGAATTGGTTGATTTTTTATCTCCACTTTGCTAGATTGATTTAATGTCAGAAATCTCATTGCAACATAAAGCATTAATTAAGTCTTTACAGAAAGCTTATTCAGCTGAAAAAGCTGCTGCTTATGCATATATTGGTCACGCTAATTCATTAAAAAGCAAAGAAGAAAAAAACACAATCAAGCAAATTGAAATTGATGAGTGGCATCATAGAAAGTGTGTGTTGGAGATAATGAATGAATATAGTATTCCTGTTTCAAAATGGTATGAAATAAAGTTTGCAATTATAGGTAGAACTATTAGTGCTAGTTGCTATGTTATAGGCTGGTTTATGCCTTTCTATTTTGCTGGTAGTTTAGAAAGTGGTAATGTTTGTGAGTACTTTATAATGAAACAGTATTTTAACAGCATTGGTATTAAAAAACACGATGCTATACTGTATGAGATGGGAATAAAAGAGAAGGAACACGAAGTTTATTTTCTTTCAAAAATTAACAACAATAAGCTACTGCCATTGTTTGAAAAAATATTTCGCTGGGGAAATTTAAAGAGTTTTAACAATATTGACTTAGATAAAAAATATCCATTAGAACAAAGCGATGTGTATTGCAGAAAGTAAGTTTTGTTTTTTAAAACAAACTTTGTTGACGTTCTACAAATTTAGGTTTTATCAAATTTAAACCACACTCAGCATTTAATTTATCAACCAAATACACAGTTAATTCTGGCGAAAAAGCTTCATCGTGCATATGCATAAAAAAATAAATTTCTACAATTCCACTATTTATCCAATACTTCATTTTTTCAATCCATTCATCAATTCTAGTGTAGTCTGTTTTGTGTAAGCTATTACCAACGTATCTTATAAAAGCCTTTGGTAGTGTAAGGTTCAGGTGTGCTACATCTCTTCTACCAGCAGTGTCTGTTATAACAAAACCCATTTTATTATCTTTTAAAAAATTTAATAATTCTTCACGAATATCATCTTTAACAAACCAATCTGTGTGTCTCACTTCAATAAAAAAACTCAAGTCAGTTGGTAATGTTTTTAGGTATGCAAAAAGTTCATCTTTTCTTTTGGGAGAGAATGTATCACTAACTTGAATAAAGATGGGTCCTAAAGATTTTTCAAAAGCAATTACACCACGCAAAAACTCATCAGTAATGAATTGCTTATTATTCAAACTACCTCTATGTGTAACACCTTGATACATTTTGGGGCAAAATTTAAAATCCATATTAGCAGCTTTTTCTGCCCATTTTTCAATACCACTTGCACCATAAATTTTATAATGTGTTGCATTAAGTTCAATACTATTATAATGCTGCACATAGTGTTGCAAAAAGTCTTTTTCTTTTGCTTTTTCAGGATAAATTTTACCTATCCATTCAGCTCTTCCCCATTTAGCACAACCCAAATAAACATTAGGTTTTTTGTTCTTTTTAAAAGGTAAAATTTGTTGATTAAAAACAGGTTCTTGTGGTAAAGAAAAATCAATGTTATCTAACTCATTTTCAGCTACTCTTCCAAATTCCATTATAAAAAATTTAGTCAAATATCTATATTCCATTCATAACTTCAAACCATAATTATCAACTCATAACTTTTGCAAACTTATCTTCGCTTTAAAGCAACAACATTGAGCAGCAAAGTATTATTATTTACACCACCATTTACACAGCTTAACACGCCTTATCCTGCAACAGCATATTTAAAAGGTTTTTTAAATACAAAAAACATCTCATCTTCTCAGGCAGATTTAGGAATAGAAGTAACATTAAAAATATTCAGTAAAGAAGGATTAGAGAAAATATTTGAATTATACAAATCGAATGAAGAATTTGACGATAACATTAGTAGAATTTTTTCATTAAAAAATGAATACATAAAAACTATTGATGATGTTATTCTTTTTCTTCAAAATAGAAACCCAACAATTGCACATCTTATTGCTTCACGAAATTTTTTGCCAGAAGCAGAACGCTTTAAACAGCTTGATGATACAGTTTGGGCCTTTGGTAAAATGGGTATTCAAGATAAAGCCAAACACTTTGCTACATTGTATTTAGAAGACTTAAGTGATTTTATAAAATCAACCATAGACCCACATTTTGGCTTTAGCAGGTATGCAGAAAAGTTGGCACGAAGTGCAAATAGTTTTGATGAATTATATAATGAATTACAACAACCTTTAAGTTTTGTTGATGAAATTTTGATTGAAATTTTAAACAAAAAACTACAAACTATAAATCCAAAATTGGTTTGCATTTCTGCTCCATTTCCTGGTAATGTTTTTGCAGCTTTGCGTTGTGGTCAGTTTATAAAAAATAACTACCCATTTATTAAAATTGCTTTTGGTGGTGGCTTTGCAAATACAGAACTAAGAAGTATTAAAGATGCTAGAGTATTTGATTTTATTGACTTTATAACACTTGATGATGGTGAAGCTCCAATAGAAAATTTAATAAAGTTCATTGATAATGAAATTGAGCAGCAAGATTTGAAAAGAACTTTTTTACTTCATAATAATGAAGTTGTTTACATCAATAATTCATCTTGCAAAGATTATAAACAAGCAGAAATTGGCACACCCGATTATAGTGATTTACCATTAGATAAATATATCAATGCTATTGAAATTATTAATCCTATGCACTCGCTTTGGAGTGATGGAAGATGGAACAAATTAA